>JAZABE010000435.1:0-2341 GCA_036137535.1 Planctomycetota bacterium
CTTTGCAGGCTTGGGTTCCGAAATTGTCTTATTCGAACGCCAAAAACGATTGCTCCCAAAAGAAGACACAGCGGTTGGCCAACACCTGGAAAACAACTTCAAGGCCAATGGCATTACCACGCTGCTAAATTGCCAAGACCTCCGACTTGAACCTGCAACTGACACCCACGGAATCCAAATTGATATCAGGCAAAATGGTGCGAATTCTCAGTGGAAGGTTGATCAACTATTGGTTGCTACCGGACGCACCGCGAACACCGACAGGTTGCAATTGCCAAATGCCGGCGTCAAGTACGGCCACTCAGGAATTCAGGTCAATCAATTCTTGCAAACGTCCAACCCAAACATTTATGCTGGCGGGGATGTCTGTTCCGGCTCGCAATACACTTCAATTGCAGATCGTCATGCCCGAATCATCGTCCAAAATGCGTTATTTGCCGTGGGACCTTTTGGACGCAAATCAACAACCGGCTTACACATTCCCCGAACGACCTACACTTCGCCTGAAGTTGCCCAGATTGGGATCACCGAAGACGCTGCAATCGAACGGGGAGTCCCCTACGACTGCTATCAACAAGATTTGTCTTCTTTGGACCGCACTCAGCTGGGTGGGTCCCCAGCGGGATACATTAAAGTACTGACCCAACCGGGAAAAGATCGGATACTTGGCGTCACAGTGGTCTGTGAAGCGGCCGGGGAGTTAATCAATCTTGCCGCGTTCGCCCTTTCGCAAGGGCATGGCCTAAGAAAACTGGGAACGATAATCTTTCCCTACCCCTCTTTTTCCGATGCATACCAGCGTTTGTCGGATCAAGTGTCTCGCCAAAAACTTACGCCGTTCACCCGAAGGCTCCTCGATTTGTTTAAATGGATTAATGTTGGTCGGTAATTTTTGGCCTACCGACGGCGGAACTTGTTGACCTCCGGTCGAAACGTTTTAAAATTACCAAACTTCAAAACGGACTCAGACCGTACCTTGCCGAGAGCCTCTGAAACTGTGGACAACCTCAATTCGATTGAAACTCAACTCGAACCTTTGAAACAAACGTTATTGGACCATCCGGTATACTCCAGAGTCCGTGACCTCGCTTCATTACGAATTTTCATGGAACACCATGTTTTTGCTGTGTGGGATTTCATGTCGTTATTAAAACACCTACAACAAGAATGGTCGAGCGTTGCCATCCCCTGGGTTCCTTCGCGTTCAGTTGAGGCAACGCGACTGATCAACGAAATCGTTTTGGGGGAGGAGTCTGACATCGACCAAAACGGCAACTTCACCAGTCATTTTGAACTCTACGTCCAAGCCATGAAACAGTGCGGTGCCAACACTGACTGCATTGAAACGTTTCTCAGTTGCGTTTCCGCTGGCCAACAACTGGAAGAAGCGCTGTCTCACAGCAGAGCGCCTGCGGGCTCTGTTGCGTTTGTGAGCTCAACATTCAGAGTCCTAGAGCAACGATCCTCGGCCCAGGTGACTTCGAATTTTACACTCGGCAGGGAACAGCTTTTGCCCGATGTTTTTCGTAAACTCGTCACTAATCTCAACCAAGCTCATCACGGCCAACTCGATCTATTTACCTACTACCTGTCACGGCATATTGAAGTGGATGAAGACAACCATGGTCCTATGGCTCGCAACCTTTTGAAAATCACTTGCGGATCGGATCCAAACCGGTGGGCAGAGGCGGAACGAGCAGCCGTCGATTGTCTTCATTCAAGAATTTCTCTGTGGGATTCGATTCTCCACGAATTATCGGTTTGAATACATCGTATCCCCATTTGCAGCGATCCGGTCCGTTTCTTGAAACAAGGCTCATTCAAAAAAAGATTGACTACCAGACCGACGCCATAGCGATTCAACCGGGAATTTGGCTCGACTCACGACTTAAACGCCATTCCCCCGAGAACCAGGGCTCCACCGAGAACCAGGGCTCCACCGAGAATCAACCGGGGAAATGAATGTTGCCTTGTATTGAAAACCATGTGTTGCCCGTATGAATTATCCGGTATCATGAAGACTAGATTTTAGAGACCGTTGCAAACACCACCCAAAACCCGTTTTCCATCGAGATCCAAGGACACGAACATGAAAAACAAACAAAATCGTCGTAATTTCATTAAATCGACAGCCGTCGGCACGGGTGCCGTAATGGCAACCCCCTATTTCAACTGGAACGAAAAAGTATTCGCCAACCAGGACAAGAATGACCGCCCGAACATCGGGTGCATTGGAGTCGGAAGCATGGGGTCTGGTGATGCCCGGGGACACAATCAATTTGGCAACATTGTTGCGGTCTGCGACGTGGACCAGAATCACGCTAATCGCGCGAAAAACGAT
>JAZABE010000436.1:0-4466 GCA_036137535.1 Planctomycetota bacterium
CCGGAGATGGTTCGTTTTTGAGTGCCTGTTGATGCATCCCAAACTTTCACCACTTTATCCGCGCCGGCAGAGGAGAGCTCCCGTCCGGTCGAATTCCAGTCGACACTCATCACGTGATGGGTGTGACCTTCAAAAATCCGAATTAGCTTTCCGGTTTCCAGGTCGAACGTTTTCATGAACCGGTCGGAACTTCCCGAGGCTACCTTGGTGCCATCGGGAGAAAATTTCAGATCCAAAATTGTGTCGCTATGGGCATCTTTTATTTCACGAACGAGTTTTCCATCTTCAAAATTCCAGATTTTTATATGACCGGATCGAGATGGCACCCCAGAGCCGGTGGCAATCCATTTGCCATCACTAGAGACATCCAACGCCGTGACTCGATCAGTGAGCGTTTGTTCATCGTCGATATTTCCGATGGTCCGTGCTAAAACCCATTCATCATCAAACGAGTGGAAGGAAAGCAGTTTGCTATCTTCTGAACTTGTAATGAGCTGATCTTTGTAGCCAATCGCGATTGAAAATTTGGAAGATTTCGGGAGTTGAAGTGAGCCAAGTTTCTCCCCAGTGGCTAAATCGCAACTGGCAATATTCCCGTTTTTATCATGGTAAAACAATCGCCCACTGCCGGTGACCGCGATTCCACTCAGGGCCATTAACGTCTGGTTATTCCCGTCCTTGTAAGCCTTGGCGATTTTTTCTTGGGCCGCTTTGGTGTCCGTGGCTTGTTTGTGACTGGCCTGGAGAACAGGTACTTTTTCGGCTGATTTTTTGGCCCTATCCTTTGCCCTAGCTACGCTGTTTTTTGCCAGGGTTTCATTGCGGACCGAAGCGTTGTGTTCGTCAGTCGCCTTTTTTTGGGCATCCGTGGTTTTTTTGAGATTGGGCTCTTCTTTTTTGAGGGCCGCTTGGGCAGCTGCCAGTTTTTTGGCGATTTCCCCTTTTTGAGTATTCAATGATTTAAGTTTCGCGGCAAAAGCAGCGGTTTGAGCAGCGTTTTCTGATTTTGCCTTTTGGAGTGCCTCTAATTCCGCGGTTGTCGCCAGTTTAGTTTTCGAAATCGTCTCCATTGATTTTTTGAATGTTTCGTTAGCCGGATCGGTTTCGAATTGCTTTTTAGCGGTATCGTATTGTTTTTCCTGGTTTGTTTTTTGTAACGCTAGTTGTTTGAGTTTTGCATCGGTTGTTTTTAATTTCAGGACCAACGCTTGTTGCATTTCCATAAGGGGTTTGATTTTCGCTGCGTTCTCCTTGGTTTGGGTTTCAAGTGTCGCAATCGTGGATCGGTGGGTTTTGACGGCTTTATCTACAGTGCTGAACGCAGTTTCGGATTTGGTTTTCGCTTCCAATTTGGTTTTCACATCCGCAGTTGCTTTTTTAAGAGCCTCTTCCGTTTTCTTGACATTCGCGTCTTCGTCAGTTTTCTCTTTGTTCCCCGCATCTAGGTCTTTCTTGGCGACGTCAACGAGTTGTTGTTTAAGGCGAACTAGCCGATCATGATTGGCCGTTTGATATTCAACATCAACGGTTCCCTTGATTTCCTTGAAAACCGCCCCGCTATTTAAATCAAAAAGTTTGACGCTGCCATTAAGTGCGCAAGTAATTACACGATTCGTTGCCTCAGAAACGTCTAGGCCACAAATTTGCCCAGTGAAGGTGTAAGTTTTAATAGGTTGACCAGAATCCAGATTCCAAGTTCTCGCAGTCCCATCATTTGAACCACTCAAAATTTGGGAATGCTTCTCGCCAAACGCGATGAGGTGAGTTGCGGGTTGTTGGTGTCCAGTTAATTTTTTGACCGGAGCTATTGCAGCATCAGGGGGTTGGTTGAAATTGTCCAGGTTGTAAATTTCTATCGACTTGTCAGACAGTCCGATTGCGATTTTTCGGTTTTCGTCCAAAAAGGTTGCCGAAACAACCGCTCCCGCAAGCTCAATTTCCCGCCCCACCTGGTTCCCTTTTTCACAATTAAAGAGCCGTAGGTGTTTCGCTTTCGTCACACAGATCGCCTGATTGCTTTGGCTGTCTATCGAAATAAGCGAGACCGGTTGATCCCCAGTTTTGAAGACCCTAAACGCTTTGCGGGTTTCCAGGTCAAAGACCTGGACTGATCCCTTAGATCCCCCTAGGGCCCAAAATCTTCGGCCCGCCGAATGCGATTGACTGGTTGGTGTTTCGGCAATCCCCGTCGGGAGGGTATCAACCTGGGGTGGCTTTGGTTTCCAGACCTTCACCGTTCGAAACCCGCCGGAAATAAAGGCGAGGTTGTTCGGAGCAAATGCCAAGGATTGAACGAGGTCGAGATGGGCAATACCCGGTTGTTGATACAAGCTTGATTTTAATAATTCTGGATCGGTGGTACGGCTAATGAGTTGTTTTGAGGGGACACGGTAAACAAAAATTTGGTTGGCCCTTCCGGCCGCGAGAAACTGGCCATCTGGTGACATTGACATTGCATAAACAGGATTGACACCTTTGGGGAGTCTAGCGAACTCAACTTTGCTAGTCATAGAACTTGAGCCGCTTTTAGCGCCTTGTTTAATCCAAAGCTGAAGCAGCCCAAGTTGCTCCGAGGTCAGGTTCTGGGCATTAACCTCATTGTCTTCTGGTGGCATTGCAGGATCGACTTGGTGCGCTGAAACCGTAAGAATTAAACTTTCTTCAGGTTTTCCAGGAACCACGGATTTGGACTGAATAATCGTTGCCGGTGTTTCCAGGATGACATCACCTTCAGATTCGGTCGAACTGTGGCAGGCGAGACAGTTTTGCTGAAGAAACGGCAAGATATCTCGGTTGAAGTCTACCGGTTCTGTTTTTTGGATCGCCGCGATGGGAATTTCATCAGTGGCAGGCAGTGTTGCGGCGAACGCCAGCAACCAAAGAGAATTTAAACAAATCTTGGAAATCATTGCGAGACTCCAGCCGCATCGGGTTTGGCTGTAATTTTTAGGTTGAATTTAATTTTTGACGCAACGTCGACTCCATTAAATTTAGCTGTAGCGGCAATCTCAATGGAGTGTTCACCCACGGGGCAATTTTCCTGGATTTCGATACCCAATGGGATCTCGGTAGCGTCTTTCGGTAGAGTGACTGGTTTAAACCCGAAACCCTTGGGCCCCTTCGCGTTCAGAGTAA
The DNA here is from genome assembly GCA_036137535.1 of Planctomycetota bacterium. Taxonomy (GTDB): domain Bacteria; phylum Planctomycetota; class Planctomycetia; order Pirellulales; family Pirellulaceae; genus JABAAE01. The sequence goes on from JAZABE010000436.1 coordinate 3,136, forward strand.
TGGCATCCGCAAAACCAAAATTCCGTTGAATTTTAATGATTTGGGACCATTGGGATTTTGCGACGCCTGGCTTTGCTTCGACCGGGAGAATTTCAATGGGTGAGGGTACAACCGTTAGAATAACAGGATTACTCACCGCCATGTAAAAAAGATCTTTAGCAGCACTTTGCTTCTTTAAATTGTCCATTTGGGATTTGGCCGCTTTTCTTGCTGCATCAATCAACTTCAGTTTTGCCTCGAGGGCAATAGACTGTTCTTTTGCCTGCGCGTCTTTGCCTACGTTAGGCGCGAGAAGCTTTTTCTTTTCAGTGGTTTCCTTGTGCAACGCGTCCAACCGTTTGTGTTCGGTTTCGGCAAGAAGAGCCGCCTCGGGATTTCGGCTGTATTTGAATTTGGCATCGCCTTTAAAACAAAACGCATACGTTCCGATTGGAGTGTTTTTGTCTTTAACAAAGATTTCGACGGTGCCATCATTTTTATCTTTGGCAATGGTGATGTCTTTGGGTTTGATTTGGCCTGGCAGATTCCTGGCAACAAGTTTTAAGGGTTCGGTATAATTTAGCCGTCGAGTCAATTTGATAGGGAGCTGAATTTTTCCACCCAGAGAGGTTTTGAAAACCTGTTCGCTACCGGCCTGAACCGTTACTGCAGCGACTTCGTGAGGCATAACCGATAATTCAAGGTCAGTCGTTCTTCGGAAGTAAGCCGGCGTTTGTCCTTTATTGGCGGTACCCCAGGTCACCGAAGCGTAGAAAGCCGTCCGCTTTACCTCTTTGCCCCCAACGACGCTTTTGCCAAACACTTTAACAATGGATCGACCAGTCGGTGCATCTTCTTTTGCATGAAAAACCAGGTCACCGCTGGACTGGTTTTTCGAAATCGTTATGGGTTGACAGTGAACACCTGCAGGGAGGTCTTCGCTAGTTACGGTTACCGGCGAATCAAAACCATCAATTTTTTCGATATTAAAATTAACATGTGTTCGCCCGCCCCGGCGCAATGTTAGTGCGCTAGCAAGAATTTGATTGCCGTTCGCCGGCCGACCGTAAACCGGTTGGCAGACCACCCGAAAATCAGGCTTCGCTTGGCGAACTGAAATCCAATAAGCTGAAGGCAATTTGGAACCAGAAGTGCCAAATTGATCCTTCACTAAAATTCGATAAACGCCATCTGCCGGAGCTTGAAACCTGCTCCCGGGATCATCGGTGGTCGTGGTGAAACCGCTGCTAATTCCGGCAGCCCGGTTGCCGGGATCATCTGTAACGGAAATGCTTTTCCAACTAACCCCCTGTTTGTCGTCGGTGATTTGCTGCTTGACAGTCAGGATCAAA
>JAZABE010000437.1:0-1062 GCA_036137535.1 Planctomycetota bacterium
CACGTGAATCATTAGTATAAAAGAAAGCTTGAGTCACGGGGTGAAAATCAGCAGACAAATCCCAAAGGAATCTGGCAATCGGTGAACCCGGGGGAATTTCTGAAGTTTGTGTCTCGGCAGGTTTGACGTCACCGCGATTCCCGCGGAGATTGGGGGATTTCTGTAGGTTTCTGGGGCAAACGGGTTTATAGTGAGCGGCTCGTTCGTCCGGTTTTCAACTAGGTTCCAATGTTCATTCTGGTTCAGAAAGTCACTGCAGTAATTGCCCACAGCCTCGTGGTTTTTGGCGGTTTCTGTTTTTTTCAAGGAGCGGGGGCCCATGGACTGCAAGCCTCTCTGGAGGAGTCTCGCTTTCAAATTCAACTCAAGAATTCATTTTTGCAGGATGAAGACAGTTTGTTCACTGCGGCGGGATACTTGAAAAAATTGGTAGCCGGCGCTGCGCCTGAGTTTGAAATCCGGCAACAAATCAGCCGTTTGGGTAGTCAGGATTATGCTCAACGTCAAAAGGCCGAAGCCTATTTGTTTTCAGCGCCGGTTCTCCCTGGCAAATTTCGATCCGAATTTGCGAGTCTTGAAGACATGGAGGTTCGCTACCGGTTGAATGCAATTTATTTGAATCGGAAATTGCGAGTTGAATCCTTGGTGGTGGCTGCCTTGGCGACACTGGAAGCTGAAGCCCAGTCGGAAAATCTGAATATCGTCTTTGAGGTTTTGAATGAAACCCAATCTAGTGTAGTGAAAAAAGCTGCAACTCAGGCAGTGATTAACCTCACCAGGCGGGAGCATTGGCCGTTGTTATGCCGGCAACTCAATTCTCCATTACCCGAGGTTCGAAGTCTGTCGGCTCGCTTAATGGTGGAGCTCGAGCGGGCGTTGGCCTATGAGAAAGTTAGTCGACTGTTGACTGACCCCGAAGAAAGTGTTGCCTTAACAGTGGCACAGATCTTGTTAGACAATAATCAAAAGATTGCCCTGGAAACTTTAATTCGATTGTTGGGGTGCGATGATATGGCAATGGCTTCGCGTGCCGAATCTGTTTTGCGGGCGGTGACTGGGGTC
>JAZABE010000438.1:0-1657 GCA_036137535.1 Planctomycetota bacterium
GGGGTGCTTAGTGAATCCACCGACATGCATCTCATAGATCACGGTGTCGGCAAGTGGAATTGCTAACGGTCGATCGCTCCCCCATTCAAAGAAATCGTCAATCACAACACATTTGGGTGGAATCAACGTCCCGTCAGCAGCCTGATGTAAAGTCCCTGCCAAGGCCTTTGCGTACGGATCAATTAATCGTGCGTTGCCCTCAAAGCGATGCCCTTGCTCGGGATTAAATGGACCCTCGGCTTGAAAGTGATAAAGCTGACCCTGCTGGAGGCCGGGCCCAAAAACACTCCAAATCCCCTCCTGTTGATCAGACGGGGAGTCAAACTCAATCACATCAACAGGATTTTCATCCACAACATTATCGTACAACAGGACTTTCATCCCGGTTGCACTTCGGCTGAAAACCACAAACTGTGTACCGTGTTCTTGGAGCAATGCCCCGTAGGGAAGAAACTGTCTAAATGGCATTAGTCGGTTGAGTTGGTTCCAGCGACCGGGCGAAAGCTGGGCTGCATTTTGAATTTAAAAACCCGTCGCCTCGCACCGCAAACCGTCCATTTTAGCCAAATCCCTCAAGATTTTTACCCGCCGGCACACCTTGGACCTCAAAACCGCCCCAAACCGGCTGTGTCTGGACTTTCACCAGAGACCAGTGGTGTCGACGCCCTGTTTTAGAGGTGATCCCGAGACTGACTGGTTGACTTCAGGCGATTTCCTGGAGGAAATCGCCTTCAGCAACCTGTTAAAAAATTTCACTGATCCGATACAATCGATTCGCAGCTTTGCTTTTCCTCCCTCAATAAATTTTGAAATGAGTTCTTCCTATAAATCCGCCGGTGTTGATCTCGAAAAATACGAAGAATCCATGTCTCGGCTTCCAACGCACCTGCAAAAGACATTTTCGTCCCGCGTGATCCAAAATCCAGGTGGGTTCGCAGGCCTGTTTCGGCTGCAATCCGAAGACTCCAGCTACGAGGACCCGGTCCTGGTTTCAGGAACAGATGGCGTAGGAACCAAGCTTAAAATTGCGTCCCTGATGGACAAGCACGACACAATTGGTATCGACCTGGTAGCCATGTGCGTTAACGACGTGATCTGCTGTGGAGCAGAGCCCCTTTTTTTCCTGGATTACGTTGCCATGGGCAAGGACGACCCGGGACGGCTGGAAAAAATTGTTTCAGGCATCAGCGAGGGGTGTCAGACTGCCGGCTGTGCGTTAATCGGCGGGGAAACCGCAATCATGCCAGGCATGTACTCAGAAGACGATTACGATGTTGCCGGTTTTTGTGTCGGTGTCGTCGACAAAGCTGACTTGCTAGATGGCAGTCGAATCCAGGCAGGTGACGTGTTACTGGGCATCACTTCCAGTGGAATTCACTCGAATGGTTATTCGTTGGTCCGCAAAATAGTCTTCGAAGAAGCGAAACTCAAAATCGATTCCCACGTTGAGGAAACCGGGGAGACGGTTGGCGACTTGCTCCTGAAACCCACTCTCATTTATTCCGGACTGGTGAATGCAATCCGCAACGCCCCAAATCTCAAGCAGGACCTTCATGGGATCGCTCATATCACGGGAGGAGGACTAGACGAAAATGTTTCTCGGATCCTACCCCCAGGAACAGAGGCAATAGTCAAACCTAACAGCTGGATCGTCCCT
>JAZABE010000439.1:0-1147 GCA_036137535.1 Planctomycetota bacterium
CGGCGGTCCTTGTTCCGACGAGGAAATCGACGACATGTATGAACAATTCCTTCCGCTTCAAAAGAAAACACTAAGAAACCACAGCGTCTTGATCGACGGTGCCGCTGAAGTCGCAAAACAGTTACGGCAACAAGACATTAAAATTGGTTCCTCTACCGGATACACCCAAGAATTAATGATCGAGGTTGCCGCAGCTGCCAAGGAACAAGGCTATGATCCGGACTGCATTCTTGGCGCCGAAGACGCGCCCAGAGGTCGACCGGCTCCATTTCTTCTTTTCGAAGCCGCCAAGCGGATGAATGTCTACCCCATGTCAAAAATCGTCAAAGTCGACGACACTCCGGTTGGAATCCAGGCAGGAATCAATGCCGGCTGCTGGACCATCGGAGTTTCTCGAACCGGGAATTGTGTTGGGCTTTCCGTAGAAGAAATTAAACAACTTTCTCAAGCCGAACTCAACGAAGCGATTCAATTGGCCAACGATAAACTTTTTGGAGCTGGGGCCCATTTCATGATTGAATCGGTTACCGAGCTATTTGGAGTTCTGAAAACCATCAATTCTTTGATCAGCCAAGGGCGTTATCCACAACAAGGGGTTCCGGCCTGAAAAAGAGCTGTCATGAAAAATCGCTACGCTCCCTGCTCGCTTTGCCGGTAGGGGAACCCTAGCGAATCGGTTAAAATCATAGGTCTCCTACCTCTAGCCAACACAGGTCACCAAAAATGATCCAGTGCACGCCACAAGCGATTTTGCTGCCCCTGGCTCTTTTCACAATGACCTTCACCGTTGCTGTCGCCAAAGATGAACCAGTGGATTTCAATCGCCAAATCCGGCCGATCCTTTCCGACCGGTGCTTCAAATGCCACGGGCCTGATTCAGAAAGCCGGGAATCCAACCTCCGACTTGATTTCGGGAAGGGAAAGGAAGGTCCTTTTGCTAAAAGAGACGGCAACCCAGCAATCACGCCCGGTAGTTTAGAGAACAGTACACTTTGGCAAAAGATTCATGACGACACCAGTCCCGATCGGATGCCACCACCCACTTCTAACAAGCCACCACTCAGCCTTGCGGAAAAAAAACTTTTCAAAAAATGGATTCTGGAAGGTGCCCAATTTAACCAACACTGGTCCTTCCTGACGCTTGAGC
>JAZABE010000440.1:0-1547 GCA_036137535.1 Planctomycetota bacterium
TCCTGAACCAACGGGAATCCCAGTACCGGATGAAACGATGGCCCCTCTCTCTTCAGAAAACTTTCGATTCGTTTTCCCTTGGGACTAGCAGGTTTTTGGCAAACCGACCGGAAAACGCAAGCGGCAAACTCCGAATCGACTTGAGCCAATGTTTTTAATCGTTGCTGAGCCGGCAAATCGGTTACCGACAGGTAGTGGTTCTCCGGATTCAAGGATCGTTGATAACCGGCTATAACCACGCTGCTACAAAGCCTCATGCACGCCAAGTCAAACACAACGTCAATTTCTTCATCAGCCAAGGCGAAATTTTCGTGGAATCCTTGCACAACGCAACTGGCCGACCGAACTGGATCCGTTGTGTTCAGCATGACATAAGCCATGGCGATCGCCAGCTCATTTACCGTTGACGCAAAAACCATATCACCAAAGTCGATAAGCCCGGCAATTTTACGAACCGGTTCACCCCGGGGATTGACGATCACATTATGGTCATTCGCGTCGTTGTGAATGATGCTTTTGCGAAGTGACTCCAACCGGGGAAGGACCCGAGCTTGATAGCGGTCCAAAAAAACATCGATCTCCCGGCACGGTTCCGAAAATTCCCGATACCGCGTGAGGGTAGGCAACACCCGATCCAAATCCCAATGAAACTCCCGCTGCGCAGCCGAATGCTGAAAACCGTCAAAAGCAGCCGCCACCTTTCCCAGAACAGAACCCAAATCAAACAGCAAGCCTTCCGTTTGCGGATAAACATTTGCTAACAGTTCACCTGGAATGTATTGAACCACCCGCACGGGAAATCGAGCCTCCTGGTTCTCCAAAAATGCTACTGGTTTCCCCCGGGTTCCCAGAATGGGTTGTGGAACGAGCTTCTCAAGGTCAGTTGCTGCCAAGCGTAACATGGCTTCATTTTCGAGTTCAATAAAACTCAGGTCCGACTTGCTATTGCCAATTTTGACGACGTATTTCTGCCCCCCGGACAACTCGGTCGCCAAGAAGTTTTGATCTCGTTCACTATCAAGTGGCTCCAGACCAACTTTCAGTCCAAAATGCGATTCGACAAAATCGGCGACCTCGGTTGAGAGCAAATCGGGTTGTGACGAAATCAAGTCGGTCAACAGGGAACCTCCATGGCGGTTGTTTTCGAGTCCAGTGACGAGTAGACCAAGTGAACCGCAAACTGCAAGGCGGGAACCCCAAAGCCACGGTGATTCCACCCCAAAAGCCCACTTCAAAAACCGGAGACTCAGACTGCCTCTTAGCTTCATTGGGGTTACACCCGGGACCAGTCGCTGCGGTCAAACCACACAAAACCGTGTGTTACTTAATTCTGTTAGGCTAGGCAGATCCATGAACCGTCAGTTTTCCCAGGACCAATCCCCAGTTTTCCCAAGACCAATCCCCACCGCACTAACCCAACGCGACTTCTACCATGAAATCCCGAAACTCAAAATCACCGCGTCCCAAATCACCGGCACCAATTTTTCCCTGGATCTACCTGCTGTTGGCTGTTTTACCTAACAGGCTTCAAGCCGATGAGCGTATCG
>JAZABE010000441.1:0-4972 GCA_036137535.1 Planctomycetota bacterium
CTGTTGTAGGCGAACAAAACGCCTCGGCAGTGCTTCAGAGAATTTTCGATTTTTTCGAAGCTGGGCGGAGTCCCCTTGCCGAGTGTGAGACGCCCAACACCCATTGTGTCGAGGCCTAAAAGAATTCGACCACGGTCGTCAAAACACATGCTGATCCAAGAGTCTTCGCCGTTTGTTGCGGATCGAAGCAGTTCGATCTTGAATCCATCGACATGCCGAATCGAATCCGGATCAGTAGGTTCTTCAGTCCTGCCGCAATTTTGACCTGGTGAGAGCAATCCGGTTAAGAAGAGAAAAACCAACAGCTGACCGATTTTTTGGGGATTCAGACGCTTGGAATGGTCCGGCTTTATCAGGGGCGAGTAGATCATTCGAGGCAATCCATGGGATTTAAGAGCACCCCGGGCAGGATTCGAACCTGCGACCTACTGATTAGAAGTCAGTTGCTCTATCCAGCTGAGCTACCGGGGCCTGAAAGTGGACTCAAGAATTGAAAATTTTAGCAGACGGGTAATTATTCCCAAACCCTTGCACGATTCTACTTCCTTCAAGCCAGTGAATATGGCCAAGGGATGGAGCTTCCCAGTGTTGCTCCTGAATTCCTTGGAGTCCAAGCAGGTTAGCGATGGGGTTTGACGATTTCTAGATCGTTTCAATTCGTGGTGAAGTTTTCATTTGAGTGAATCGAGGCTCTGTTTTTTGCCGTTTGGGTAAGCAAACAAAGCAACGAGGGGTTTTGGGGGATCGGCTGAACGGTTGCGTTGTCAGGCTTGGCCGATTCAAGCCGTAGCCCAAACCAAGCGGACCAAGAAGGTTTGCAGCCTGCGTTAAAACTTTTGAAAAAGAATAGATTTCAACCAGATTTTTGGGCCGGACCCACGAGCTTAATCTTGACAAAACCATGTTGTTCGAAAACAAAAACACACCAAACTCCGTATTTGCATGTTGTGTTGTGTTCAAAACAGGTTAATTTCTTTCAAAACTCTGATTGGTGGTATCGTTTTTTCCCTCGATCGGTTAGAAAAACGTTGATCCTGGAAGATTTCGGGTTTTTCGGAATCTCTGCTTTCGTTTAGCCGAAATGCGAAACTTCTTTTTTTTTACCAAGTTAATGAAAGAAGGAACGAAATAGATAGGGTCGACCATTCGGTTACTCGATCCGTTGGGCGGCTCTTACTGAATCTTAATCGTCAAAAACAATAGTTGTTTAGGAGAAAAATGTGACCAAGTTATTCCGTGGGGCAATTCTGTCAGCGATTTTATTTGGGTTGTTTCTTTCGCAATCAAAGATCGCGCAAGCCCAAACCGTAAAGGACCGCGCAGCGGTTGTTATCAAAATCAAAAGTGTTGATGACCTGTTAGATTCAGTGGCCTATATCGTTGGTGCGGCTGGGTTCCGAAATTTTGTCCCTGCAATCACATTGGGTGCCGGTGCTTTCCTGGAAGGCATGGATACAGCGAGGCCCATCGGTGGATACATGACACTCGATGATGGCGTTCCCAACTTTGTTGGATTTTTGCCGGTGGACGATTTAGAGGATGTGATTGACATGCTCGAAAATAATGGCATTGAGATCGAAGAAGATGGAGATGACTACATTGTAATCAGCCCGACCGGTGAAGAAATTATTATTCGGGGAAAAGGGGAATGGGCATTTGTTTCGGTCAATGCCGAGATGTTAGAAGACCTGCCAGCGGACCCATCAAAGATGGTTTCCGACATTAGTGATGAGTATGTGTTTGCAGTGAAGGCAAATGTACAGCGGGTTCCGGCTGACATGCGAAGCATGGCGATCGAGTTGATGGAGCAAGCTTTTGATGAGACCTATGATAACCTTCCGCCCGCTGCTGGTGATTTTCAACGTCAAGTCAATGAAAATTCGTTGGATCAACTTGCATCCATGATCCAGGAATCTGATGAATTACTGATGGGAATGGCGGCAGATAAAAAAGGCAAAAGACTATACATGGATCTCAGTTTCACAGGTGTGAAAGGTTCGGAATTGGCGAAGAGTCTTACGGTCAGTAAAGGAGCGAAGACGGCTTTTTCGAATTTCCTGGAAATGAAAGATGCAGCCATGTCGATGAATTTTACGCAAAAGGCCACCGAGAAGGATGTGGAATCGACAAAAGGTGTTTTGGCCCCTTTCAAAGACCAAATCGGGAGCTTGCTCGAACAAGATTCAAATTTCGGTGACGAGGACATCGATTTGGTAGAAGGTCTTGTGGTTGCAGTCATGGATGCCCTGATTGCGACAGTTGACACCGGTAGCATTGATATGGGCGGTGCGGTTCTCATCGACGATGAGGGCCTAAACGTTGTTGCCGCTGGCCGGCTTACCGATGCCAAGAAAGTGGAAGCGGAAGTCAAAAAAATCGCCAAGGCACGAGGCGATCGACTGCCACCACAGATTGATTTTGAGTTGGATGCAATGACTTACAAAGGTGTGACCTTTCATACCCTTTCCGGTAGTATTCCAGAAGCTAATGCTCAGGAAGTTCTCGGTGAAACCACGACGTTGGTGGTAGGGATTGCTGCTGAGAAGCTCTATGTGGGTTTCGGGGTTGATCCAATCGCCAAACTGAAAAAGGCGATCGACACGAAGTCTTCTAAAGCAGCTGATCACCTGGGGCAAGTGAATATGACCCTTTCCCCAATCCTGAGAATGGCCAGTCAAGCCAGCGGTGAACAGATGTTGGCGGACATGGCTGACCAGCTTGAAGACGAAGGGAACCAGATGATCCGAATGACTTCTGATGTGATCGAGAATGGCCAAAAAACTCGATTCGAACTTCAAGAGGGGATTCTCAGCCTCATCCAGATGGGTGCCTCAGGTCTGGGCGGAGGATTTGGAGGTGACTTCTAGTTGGTTTAAGCAGCCAACAGTGAACGTTCACGAACCATTAAAGCCGGTTAGAGATCAGCCGGCTTTTTTGTTTCTTGATCGGGTTCACCGATTGCTGAATGACCTATTGAGCCTGGTTGCGGATTGACCCGTTGTAACGATGGATTCACCGTAGGGCCGATGGCCTTAAAAAGTGTTAATTTTTATTCGCAACCAAAACGGATTCCTCCATTAACCTCAAGGGTTTGTCCATTGATGAACTCTGACTGGTCCGAAGCGAGTAAACAAACTGCATTGGCCACATCGGAGGGGGTCCCCCAGCGGTTCAGCAAGGACTCCTTTTTGGCCCGTTCATCCCAATAGTCGCTTGTGCTTTGGCCCCAACTCGTCTGAATCCAGCCGGGTGCAACGCAGTTGACTCTGACTTGGGGTGCTAGGCTTTTCGCGAGGCTTCGGGTGAAACTCGTGATCGCCCCTTTTGTGGTGGCGAACAATTCACCGTTGTCTCCGGCCTGTCCCGTGCGAGATTGGTCCCAGCCGATATTGATAACCACCGGCAGTGGTTTTTTGTTGAGCGACTTCATGCGTTGGCCAAGATTTCGAGATATTGTTAGACAGCTTTTGACATCGAGTTGCCAAAGAAATTCGAGTTTTTGCTCAAATGTCCATTCTTTTTTATCCGTTGTCAAAACATCCCCACCGGCATTATTCACCAAGACATCGATCCCGCTTTTCCAGGCCCAGCTCACGTTGCAAAATTCATCAACTTGCTCTTGCTCAAGAAAATTACTTTGGAGGACACAATAATCGATCCCAAAATTCTCGACCTGTTGAATAGTGTTTTCAATCCCTTGCTTGTTGGAACAATAATGAAGTAGCAAGGCCGAGCCCTGTTTTGCCAGCTGGATTGCGATTGCCTGGCCAATTCCACTGGAGGCACCGGTGACGAGGGAAGTTTTTTGGGAGAAATCTGGCATTTGATTCATGGGCAAAGGAAAATGAGATTTTATTCCGTAATCCGTCACAAGGGAATTCAGGCAGCAAGAGTTCCTTGAAACGAATCGGTCTGACCGCCTGCCCAGTTAGCCGGGAAATTTAGCAAGTGAACGCAGCTGGCATTGTGGCCAGATGGTTTTGCCGCACATTGGCAAGGTTGGCTTTGCAGAACAGCAAGGTTGTGAACCCTATGACGATCTTTCCGATTTTTTGCTGTTTGAGCCTAGACCCGTGATTTGGTCTGGTTACAATTTATAGACTGCAGAGTTCACCTCCATCTGTTCCCCGTTTTTTGCGGGGAAAACCTTCTATTCGAAGCCGGATGTGGTCTTTTTGCAGAGAGGATTTTCATGCAAAATCATCGCCCATGGAATGGGGGTTGATCCCTCTTAGCGCAAGCCGGAAGGTTTGAGCTTTAAACACCCAACAGCAATTTACTTGTCGTTGGAAGAGAAGGGGTTATGGGGCAAGAGGGCTTCCGTTGAGGCATGATGATCTCGAATTGTCGAGTGGAGCGTGAGGGCTAGGGAATGTATGCAGGCAGGTAAACTTTTCTTTAATTGGAATCTTTTACCAAATTTTTCAAACTCTCCATTCGTAGATCGACAGGTGTTAGAATTGTGAAGTTATAGTTTGCGTCGCGAGAGGTTGCTGGAAAGGACGTTGGCAATCGACAGGAGTTTTGAAGTCGTTTCACATGGCGATTTCAATGACTCGGTTTTCGCGGCCGAGAATGCAGTTAACCATTTTTACAGAAAGAGGTAGGTACTCCTTTGTACGATACACTCTTAGATGAATATGATGAGGACGCGCGGGTAGCAGTTGACGCGTCTAACTTTGTGGCGTCCGAAGATGATGAGGCAACTGTTGCCGCCAACAATGCAGAAGCGAGTGCCGATGATGAGGCTCTGTCTGAAATTGACGACGGAGAATCGTGGTCAGACGATCCGGTTCGGATGTACCTGACCCAGATGGGCGAAATTCCCCTTTTGACTCGCCATGAAGAAATTACATTAGCGAAACGGATTGAAGATACGCGCCGTCAGTTTAGAACCAAACTGCTCGAATGTAATTATGTTATTCAACAGGCATTCAAGGTCATTAAGCGGGTACACGAAGGAGAGCTTCCG
>JAZABE010000442.1:0-3693 GCA_036137535.1 Planctomycetota bacterium
TTTTTGATGATTGCATCTGGCATGGAGCTTTCCACCAAGATGCGATCGGGTGACCATTGATGGTGAAAACGGGGTTGGCTTAACGCTTTATCAATCGGTAATCCCAGTTCAATAAAGCCGAGCGTGGCCAATAGGCTTTGTGTGATGATCTTGGGTCCGCCTGCAGCCCCAACGGTCATCACGGGTTTCCCGTTCTTCAGGACAATGGTCGGTGACATGCTCGATAGAGGTCGCTTTCCGGGTGATACTGAATTTGCCTCCGCTCCCAACAATCCAAAGGCATTGGCAATGCCAGGTGCTACTGAAAAATCATCCATTTCGTTATTCATTACGACGCCTGTGCCGGGAATGATGACTTTGGATCCGAATGTTGTATTGACCGTTTGTGTGATGGCAACCCAGTTACCTTCTGCATCGGCTGCAGCGATATGGGTCGTGTGTTTTTCGCTGAAATTTCCATCCTTGCTAGGCGGGTGCCCGTGCGATTCGACAAGGGTCGATTTTGACAAGTCAATTTTTTTCGCAAGTAGACTAGCATAGTCTTTGTCAATAAGTCCTTTGGGCACTTTCGCAAAATCAGAATCACCCAGCCAATAGGCCCGATCCGCAAATGCGAGTTTCATCGCCTCTACGATCAAATGGGTCCGGGTTGCCCGGTCATAATTTTTTAGCGGTTTGAAATTTTCCAGGATATTGAGTATTTGCGCAACGTGTATTCCCCCTGAACTGGGAGGTGGAAATCCAATGATCTGGTGTCCCCGGAAATTGCTGACCACCGGTTCTCTCAATTTGACTACGTAACGGGCGAAGTCTTTGGCCGTCAGGATACCACCATTAGCTTGCATCCATGTTTCTGTTGCTTTGGCAAATGGCCCTGAATAAAACCAATCGGTTCCCAGGAGGGCAATTTTGTCATAGGTGTTTGCTAAATCGATTTGACGAAGAACTTCTCCTTCCTGGAAAGGATTGCCATCTGGTTTGAGCAAGACTTTTTTCGTAGATGGGAAACGTCTGATTTGATGCGCTCTTGACCTTAGTGCACCGGCATAAACACGGCTGACCTTGAAGCCTTCGCGGGCGACTTTTGCAGCCGGTCGAACCCAATCCGAGAGTTTCTTTTTCCCGGCCAACTGAATCGCTTTTTCGTAAGCCTTGAGTGCACCAGGCACACCGCTGGCGAGTGCACCAAGCTGACTGAGCTGGGTGTCGGGTTTGCCATTTTTGAAATACATGTCGCGATGAGCCGCAGAGGGTGCCATTTCTCTTCCATCGATGGCAATCACTTCGCCACTGGATTTCCGGATCAGGATAAAACAACCTCCGCCAATCCCGGAGTTGAAGTTATCGACAACTCCCAACATCAAACTTGCAGCGATAGCTGCATCAACGGCATTGCCTCCTCGCTGGAAAGCGGTCACTCCTGCGTCGGTAGCGATGGCATTGACCGTTGCCACCATCCCGTTGCGACCCCTGGCTGGTTCCTGGAACCCCACTGCGTTTGTTGTCAAAAACGACTGGAGACAGAAAGGGAAGCACAACAGGATCAACAGGCGAGTGCGAACGGGGAAACAAGTAGTTGTGTTATGCATATCGATGATTTAAATAACGACAGGATTAACCGCTGCGGGTGGACAAAATTCCAGATTGGTAAACCGGCTTGCAGGCATTACGCATTTAGCTTCGGTGACGGGTCGTCAGCAACATTGACCCACACGTGAACATGGGGATCGCCCCGGAAGTTCCAGACAAATGAAGGTCCTTCCAGACGCCAGTTATCCCAGATTTTGTCTTTGCCCATGTCGTGGTCGGTGTAATACGAAAGGTGACACGCATCCAGCCCTCCCTGTTTCTTCAGGCAGGCGATCACTTCATTCTGATCCGATTGTCGATAGGGTTCGATTAACTTCTTCAATACCTTTTGCATTTCTTCTTTCTGGTCCTTGCTGAGTTCAGTGACAGGAATTCCTGTAAATTTTCCTTGCTGCCCTTTGAACCCAACATCGCCCTCCCACGGGAACTTGGCGACCTCTGCCATTTTCTGCTGTTTCCCGTCTAACATTTGATAGACCTTGTTGGCTGCAATCGCCTGTTCCCAAAAAACATTCCCACGATGTCGATGGTCTTCATAAAAATCTTTTGCCGCATGGCCGTAGAAGATGGGTCCCCCAAATGCCATATGTTCTTGGCTGTTTCCATCCACACGTAAAGTCATGTGCCGACCTGTGATTACCATTTCAAATTTTCCATCTCCCGGCTTGCCGAATATAGCGATACTTTGACTCTTGCCAAATCCGCCGGCATCATCTTGTAATTGCTTGTCAATTTTAGGGACCCAGCCAGGTGAGATGATCGCCTCAAAAATATCACGCACCATTTTTCTCTGGTCTTTGGTGTAAAACTGACTGTCGATTGTTGGCTTGGTGATTTGCCAATTATTGGCGACCCGGGTTCGCAGCAAGCCCCGTTTTTCATCCTGGTGGTTCCAGTTGAAACAAATTTGTTTTTTTTGTTCAGCAGAGAGATTTTCATACAACAGTTTTACGATAGACTCGGCAGTCTCCCTTTTACTGGAAGGTGTTTCATCGGCGAAACTGTAGACGGAGGTCCCACCCGCAATGCCGGCAGCTGCAGTGGTCGTTTTAAGAAAATGACGACGATTCAAACCTTGTTCGAACATGCTCTGTTCCTTCTGAAAAAGTGAGTCATTCGGGAGGCCATGACGGAGTTATGGTTCCGTTATTAGAACCTGAAAGTGAAGCGGAATCAATTTGCGGACCCGGAACTTAGCAGGTTAAAATTCAAAGGTGACTCAGGCCCGCAGCCGAAAAATCTGGATGTTTAACCTTCGGTTGCCTATTCAATGATGGTCACGGTTGATTCAGTGGTCAAAATATTGTGCACATCTTCGGAATCGACGGCGTTGAGCGAGATACAGCCGCGGCGGTCACTGGAATCACTGACTTGCGCCGAACCATGAATTGCCATACCTCCACCGAGACTTAGGTAATAGCTTCCGTAGGGGTTGTTGGGTGCTTGGGCGGCAATTCGCTGGTAGTTGCGATCCGAGTAGTCCTGCCCCAGGCGGCTTTTAGAGAGCACCCGATATTTTCCGGGTTTGGCAACAGGTTCATCACCAATGCGAATCGAAAACGTACCTGCGTACAAGCGGTTGACGAACAGGGTCATCTTTTTCTTGGAGATACTAATTTCAGCGTTAAAAGGGCCTTTGACCATTTTAAGTTCAGTACCGGGAACCAGGTTTTGGGGATCAGGAATTGCTACCCGGTTGATATTGAAAATTAATTCGGCAGGGACACCAAATTTAACACTTAATAGGTTGAGTGTGTCATTTTGGCGAACGTAATAAGGGGCCAGCAAATGATGTTCGACTGAGTAAATTACCTTACCGGCGAGTGGATCTAACCATGAAACCAAATTTTGGGTTTCTTCAGGGGTTAATCGTGGATCGTCAAAAAATTTAGAAAGTGTCTTCAAAGCACTTACGAAGTCATCCTTTTTAATCAACTTTTCCGCAAGTTCCATGTCGCTTAAAACCTGCTTTTCGAATTTTGCAAAACTTCCAACGACAAAACGGCTACGAGGATCGTTAGAGTTGGATTCGGCAACTGTCTGAATGATTTGGTTGCGATTGCCAGATTTTGGCTCGTTGTCCACACCAGGCCGGTAAATCCC
>JAZABE010000443.1:0-1040 GCA_036137535.1 Planctomycetota bacterium
CTTTAGGAGCTTCTTCCGCTGCTGGAGCTTCTTCCGCTGCTGGAGCTTCTTCCGCTGCTGGAGCTTCTTCCGCTGCTGGAGCTTCTTCCGTCGCTGGAGCTTCTTCCGTCGCTGGAGCTTCTTCCGCTACTCCAGCTGTTTTGATCAAAGGCCCCGAATCTCCCAAACCGCCTTTGAGAGCCGAATCTTCCTTCTGCTGAGCTGCCTCTTTTTGGGCTTCTTTGGCTTCTTCTTCCGGGCTCCAGTCTACCCGCTTCCTGGAGAGACCAATTTTGCGTTCTTCGGTATCGACCCGAAGAACCTTGACTTCCAGATCATCGCCCACATTGACCACTTTTTGGGCATCTTCAATCTTGTCGTCAGCCAATTCAGAGATGTGAAGCAAACCCTCCAGGCCATCTTCCAAGCCAACAAACACACCAAAATTGGTGATCTTGGTGACCTTTCCATGAATCAGCTGACCCGGCTGATACTTGGCGGGAATATCCGTTGCCCAAGGATCGTTATCCAACTGTTTCATTCCCAGAGCAATTCTCCGTCGCTCAGGATCGACCGCAAGAATTTTACACTCGACTTCTTGTCCTTTTTCCAACATTTCGTTGGGATGACTGATTTTGCGAGTCCAAGACATGTCCGAGACGTGAAGCAAGCCATCAATGCCTTCTTCCAGCTCGATAAAGGCTCCGTAGTTGGTGAGGTTCCGTACATTTCCTTTGACCGTACCATCAATTGGATATCGATCGAGAATGTTGTCCCAAGGATTATTCTGGGTCTGTTTCATTCCCAGCGACATCTGTTCGCCTTTTTGATCAATCCCTAGCACGGCAACTTCAATTTCATCACCAATTTGAACGACTTCATTAGGATGATTGATGCGTTTGACCCAGGACATTTCCGAAATGTGCACCAAGCCCTCGATACCATCCTCGAGCTTGACAAAGGCCCCGTAACTCATGACGTTAACCACTTCGCCGGTAAACACGTTACCGATTGGATATTTCTCTTCAACATTATCCCAAGGATTGGATTGCATCTGTTTC
>JAZABE010000444.1:0-10523 GCA_036137535.1 Planctomycetota bacterium
TCAAACCCGCGGCTGAAAAACCAACAACAACAGACTCAAATATTTCACTTGGAGTGCCGGTTTGAGTCTGCTTCAGTTCGGCAATGACCGTGTCACGTAATTTTTTAGCCGATGCCGTTTCATCAAACAGCCAAATCACAACGGTCGGTTTAATCTGCTGCGACTCCAAAGCGTAGTCCCAGATCAATCGAGTCAAATTGGTTTTTCGTTTTTCCCCCCCCAGAAAACTCTTGGTTGCAAATGAATCCGTTGAACCTGAGCTAAAACGTTTCTTGACAATCTTGGTACCATTTTTTCTTGCCCCGGCCTCTTCGTTCGTGTCGGCAGCTCCAACAGCATTCTTCAAAGACGGTGCCGCCACAGACGACGGGGGCTTCGAATGGGCCAACGTCTTTTGATCTTTCAAATCTTCTTGAGGGGGCGAAGAGGGTTGGCACCCCAACAATTGGAAAATGAACAGGCAACTGACCCCGCCCAAAATGAGTTTTTCCAGTTTCATGGTCCATTTCCTACTTGATGATCAATTTCCAGCCTAAAGGCACTCGCAAACTAAATCGAGATGCACCCAGACCCTCGCTGAACACTAACAACGATAATCGACGCCAATTCATGACGCCAATGCGTCCTGTTCCGGTTACACCGAATAGCAAACCAATCAATTTACCAGAACTTTTCAAACTCCGCAGATTGCCTATCTTGGACGGCGGCATCATGGACGATAACCTTTTCGTCAGCTTCTTATTTGACCCAATCCACAAAGATTCCCAACCGCTTAATCCCGACCAAGCTCAGGAATCCGTTTCGACCGAACCGGTTTTTTTGCTTGGTGAGTTTTTGACCGAGGAGGTTGATTTAATGCAGACCCACTGCAACCCGACAAATGAATTGAATGAACTACGCCGTTTTGTTTTCACACAACTTTGTGATGAAAACGATTTTGAACTCGATGCTTACCAGACGTCGGAACAGGTCCTTCGTCGTAAAGGAAAACCGTGCGGCATGCTCTTTTGCCTGCACGGCCCTCGAAGCGTCAAACTCACAGCCGTCTGGGAAACAGAACGAAATACTGTTCTTTTTTATCACTCGACGGGTGAACGTTCAAAACGAATTCAACTAAGCGAAGCTCCCCGCTTGGTCGGTTGAATCTCACAATTAAACAATCAATAAAAGACGGAGGACTGTATACATGCTGGTTTTGTCCCGCAAACGAACCCAAAGACTTAAACTTGGTTCAGACATTGTCGTCACTGTGATTGACGTTTCAGGTGAAAAAGTCAGATTGGGAATCGAGGCTCCCAAGGAAGTGACCATTCTTCGTGAAGAACTGGAACTTCGTGACCATGGGGAGTCAGAAAAAAAAGCCTCCTAATTCAAAAATGCAGTCACCCGTTCAAACCGGTTTGCCATCAACACAGGACAATGAGCAGCCGGTCGGAATGGTTTGCACTACTCAATTCACTCGCAGGTAAACTCAAAGAGGCGGTTAAAATCAACCGCCTCTTTACATTTCCCTCGCTCTTATCTGCCCACAGCATTGATGGTTAGCCAAATCGAATTTTTAAAATCCTTGCCTGTTGCCGATCTTAACGTGTAGGAAATCTGCATTTGCATCACGGGTTTGAGATCCTCGATTTCAATAAAGACCGTCTTTCCATCATCCGCCAAGGTGGTTTCCCAGACGTCAACTTCGTCCTGGCCTTTTCGCTTTGGATCCTGAACACTGTAGTGGGCGCTGCCGTAATTCCTAGTCCACCGGTAATTCCACTGTTCAACAGCAAAATTGTCTGAATCCTCGGCAATCGATTGATCCAGTTTATCACTAAATGTCAACTCGATACCATCTTTGACCACGCGCATCCCGACGGGCAAATTCACTTCACGCCCGGTGTAGCGAACCCGGTACAAACCTCCCGGTTGGGTTTGGTTACTGCTCCATCCAAATAGACCAGACGTATAGAGCTGACCATCTGTTGGATGAAATCTCCCCCGCATGACTCCGGTCGGGAATTGAACCGGAAACCGGACCACCCCGCCCTGCAGGCTACCATCCACACTATCTTTCAAGACATGCCAGAGCTTTCCGGTTCCGTATGAAGTGCTCAACATTTTTCCATGAAACGGCCCCCATTTTTTGCTTGAACACCAGAATTGAGCTGCTGGAGAACGATCCACATTCTTGGGCAACCAAACCAAGGGCGGGTCGTAATCTGAAGGCCGATCACCACGGTGGTAGGAGTACATGTTCCCGTAAAACCCTCCTTGAGTGACCAGATTAATCCGGTTTGCCGGGGTCCAATGCCCTTCCTGATCACTGGTCGCCAGCTCCCCATTGGGACCAATCCCAACTCCATTGGCCGCGCGAAATCCATTACACACAATTTCCGATTGCTGCCCGTCCCGGGACACTTTGATCAAGGTACCGTGGTGGGGCACCACTGAATCCAGTGCATGACGCGCGCTTTTGGCATAATAAAAGTTACCTTCCTTGTCTGTTTGCAGGTCCATTGCAAACTCATGGAAATGCTCGGTTACCTGATGATCGTTATTGAAGGTCTGGTAATAATCAGTTTCACCATCACGATTGAGATCGATAAGTTTGGTAATTTGATCACGACAACCCACATAAATTTCGTCGTTGACAATCTTCAATCCCAGTGGCTGAAACATGCCTGTCGCAATTCGGCGCCAGGTTAATTGCTCGAAATTTCCTTCGATCCCCGCAACCGTCCAAACATCACCACTCCAAGTACAGATCGCCGCCTTGGTCGGGTCGGAAAAGAAATCAAACCCGCCGATTCTCATCCAAGATTTCCAAGGATTGTCATGAGGCAGCGTCAAGTTGTCCGTAACATAGGCAGCGGTTTCTTTGGCCACCGTTCCCTGAGTGACAACCGTTTCTGCATAGTTTGCCGGTCCTCCCTTGGTGTATTTGGCGAGGTCTTCAACCGCTGGATTTTCTGATGCGTTGGATTCAAATTGTTCTTTTGCTTTCCGCCCACCTTTAAAAAATTGCACCTTGAACGCTGAAGTATTTTTGGGAATTCTGAGGCGAACTTCTTTCCCGTCGACCAGAACATCCTTTTGGCTTATCCCAAAAATAGCAACCGACTGAATGCTCGGCTCGGTAGGTGCCCCGCCCGCAAGCTGCGCGACTTCTGCATCCGAAAGCTTCCGACGGTAAAGTCGAATATCATCGAGCGACCCTTCCAGCGGTGGAGCAAAGGTGGTCGCGGTGTACCCTAATCGAAAAACGTGTTGCCCGTTGTCTTCTGAAGGCAACTTTCCCTGCGCATCACGCCTACCATCGACGTAAAGCGACGCCATCCCACTTTTTGCATCAAAGGTCATGGCGACGGCATGCCATTTCCCGTCGGCGACTCGTTTAGTGGATTCAACCGCGCCAACCCAACCCACATCAAAAACCAACTTGCCTCCGCGAACAAACAGCGATTTGCCATTTCTTTCCCAAACCCCTTCTCTTGGACCTTTTGCGGCAATGGTTCCTCCACGCGTTGTCTTGACCCAGCCTGTAATCGTAAAATCATTCTTGGCAAGATCTACCGCCTGACTAATGGTCACCTTGGATTTTCCATTGAATGAAATCGCTTTATTCTTGGGTCCCGGTGTCAGCTTTGCCCCTTCATTCTGAGCGGAAAAGCCTTTGAATCTGTTGACGACTCCCTTCCCGTCCTCGGCGAACGACCAGTTGGCAACAAGCCCCTCAACGACGTCTTTGTTTTCCGGTTTTGCTACTTTAGCTTTCATTGGTAACTCGCCAATCGTCACCAGTACAAAGCCATTTTTTTCAGTAACGACTATCTGTTCAGCAGTCCCGCTCACAAGCTGAGTAAACAGCTCCGTTGGATTCTCCATGAGATTGACAGTTCGTGTCAGTACACCATTTTCTAACGAACAACTTTCTAGAACCTGGCTTTTTCCAACGCTAAATTTCAAGACAATTCGATTTCCATGTCGGTACTGTCCTAAAAATCTTGCCTGAGTTTTTTCAAGTGGCCCAAAAGGGAGTTCTCGAGGATCGGAAAAGTCGTTCCCAGTAGTCCACCCCGGTGTCGACCGGTTATAAAAAACCGGCTCACCCGTGATTCCCGGATGGGTCCCGTGGGATCCATCGTAGATGACATTTCGCCAATTCAAATCACAACTTGTCCAGCCACCGCTCCAGCGCAACAAGTCTTCGTCAAACAACATGGCGCCGTTCTCACCCAGGCGAATTTTCATACCCTTGTAAGAAATATTCCGGCCGGGAGCACCGATCACCTGGAACGAATGGGACATATTGGGACCATAGTCCATTTCTACCCATTTTTGAGCAGAGGCTTCACCCACCCACCCGAACGCAATCAGTTCTAACACGCAAGCTGTGATAGCAATCGAAATTTTAAGCTTCATTTATTCCTGTTCTTCCTTAATAGTTCAATTCAATTGTTTAATTATGGGGTTCTCCATTGTGGGTTTCAACGACGTGTCCGGATTCAGTGCTCCAAAGACCGTCTCGAAATCGGAATGGAACTAGATTCGTGATTGTGCTATTTCTTCACAAAACCCCTTGGTTTTGGACACCTCCCGCAGAAACGGACTTCCTGGATTTTCACTTGATTCGTCTGATCTTTTTTCCGCTCCTCGTTTTACTGATCACCGGCTGCGCCAATTGGCGTAGCGTTTTCAGAGGACAAAACGCGGAAGAAACAACCTCGGTTCTGCAAAAGTCACAGATGTCGCCCGACAGCGTCGTTCTGGAGATCAGCATTATCAAGTTTCCGGCCAAAAATTCCGACGACCTTGCGCGGTTATTTGAATTACTCGATGTAACAAAAATTGACCTGGACCAACGGCGGAGCTGGGATCGCAATGGCCTCAGAGCGGCCACGAGCGGAACCACTCTGCCCATTGAATTTGATTTGCTCCTCAAAAACGAAGTCCCATCAGAAGATGATCAAGAAAGTACCGGGGAGGCGAAATTATCGCCACGGCGACGCATCCAAGCTCGTTCCGGTAAAACCTTTCGGATCGCTACCCAAAACGTACAACCTCTACTGACCTGGTTCTCAACCCAAGCGGGAGGCTACCGGGTGGGCGGTTCAAAAGCATCTGCACAGACAGAATTTAACGTGAGATCTTTTTCGCAGGGTAATGGAGGTGTCCGGCTGTTGGTAACTCCGGAGATCTTTCATGGTGAACCAAAACAAGTCGTCACGACTTCCAATTCTTCGTTCCGTTACGAAATGAAACGCGACTCAATCAAGTTCCCAGAACTCCGCTTGGAAACAAAGTTGGCCTTGGGTGAATCTCTGGTGCTTGCTTCCAATACCCATCAGCAGCAACCATTCGGCCTGGGTCAAACATTTTTCAGCCGGGACGATCATCGCAAAATCATTGTAATCCGGTTAGCACAATCACAAAAAGACAACCTATTTGACGCAAACCCAAACCACCAGACACTAGAATCGATTACGGAGTAGTAGGCTCCCGTAGAGACAATTTGCGGATGGCTTTGTTTCACACGGTTTTGCACCTTGTTAATCTTGCGTTCTCGTCAAATAATACGGTTTCTCAACCACTTAATCACTTCATTGCTCAACCGTCATTCCGGTTGTCAGGAGAAGCAAATGGCTTTAGTCCCCTTACGTGTCCTGCTGGATCACGCTGCAGAAAATGGCTACGGAGTTGCCGCTTTTAATGTTAATAACATGGAACAGATACAGTCGATCATGGAAGCGGCCGACGAAACTGATTCTCCGGTCATCATCCAGGCATCGCGGGGAGCAAGATCTTATTCTCAGGACGCATACCTGAGACACCTAATGCTTGCAGCCGTGGAACTCTACCCCCACATTCCAGTGGTGATGCATCAGGACCACGGCAACAGTGTCGAGACCTGCCTTTCGGCGATCGAAAACGGTTTTACCTCAGTCATGATGGATGGGTCTCTGCAAGAAGACGGCAAGACTCCCGCCAATTACGAATACAATGCCGCAGTCACCGCGGAAGTGGTTTCACTTGCCCATCAAAAAAACGTTTCCGTCGAAGGTGAACTCGGATGTCTCGGTTCCTTGGAATCGGGTGAAGGCGAACAGGAAGACGGTCATGGTGCCGTCGGGCAATTGTCCAAGGACCAGTTGTTGACCGACCCAGAAGAAGCCGAGCGTTTTGTCGCAGAAACCGGTGTTGATGCTTTGGCTGTAGCGATTGGAACCAGCCACGGAGCCTATAAGTTCACCCGAAAGCCTGACGGCGAAGTTCTGGCGATGGAACGGATTGAAGAAATCCACAAACGGGTGCCGAATTGTCACTTGGTCATGCACGGAAGCTCGTCGGTGCCGCAGGACTTGCAGGACATCATCAACCAATATGGTGGTGATATCAAACAAACTTGGGGTGTCCCTGTGGAAGAAATCCAAAGAGGGATCAAGCACGGTGTGCGCAAAATCAATGTTGATACAGACAATCGCCTGGCCATCACGGGTGCAATCCGAAAAGTCCTCATGGAGTCACCATCCAAATTCGATCCGCGAGATTACCTCAAACCCGCGCGATCTGCCATGAAGCAAGTCTGCATCGATCGCATGACGGCCTTCGGACAGGCGGGTAACGCAAGCCAATTACGAGGAGCCGCGGCACTCTAGGTCTTCCAACAACTAAAAACCTACCAGAGCCGAGGTTTTCCTCGGCTTTTTTTGAGTTCAAAGAACAGATTTTTCATATGAGCTGGATGCAGTCATTCGCCGAACGGGAAGCAGCTCTACTCGCTCCGTATGCCGTCAAAAGTGTTGACTCTCAGGGACGAAAATTCCCAGAACCCTGCCAGGAATATCGCAGTCCATTTCAAAGAGACCGCGACCGGATCCTTCACAGTTCTGCCTATCGACGCCTCAGCGGAAAGATGCAAGTTTTCACTGGCGAAATGGGCGATTATCACCGAACCCGTTTGACTCACACCCAGGAAGTCTCCAGTATCGCGAGGACTATTGCGCGAGCAACCCGTTTGAATGAGGATTTGGTCGAAGCGCTTGCGCTGTGCCACGATATTGGGCACCCACCCTATGGCCATGCTGGTGAAGACGCGCTTTCCGACTGTATGGCAGACATCGGCGGATTTTCACACAATCAATTTGGGCTGACCATCGTTGAAGAAATCGAAATCCGGAGCCCAAACTACGATGGGCTCAACCTCTCGGTTGAAATCCTCGATGGACAAACGACCCGGATCGACAAAAATTCAACAGGCCCAAGGCCACCACTAGAAGTTCAATTAGTGGATGCCGCCGATAGCATGACTTATGACGCACACGATACGGACGATGCGTTGAAACTCGGGCTGGTGCACTTAGAGGACCTTCATCACATTGCATTAGTCCGCGAATCTCTGGAACAGGTGGATCAAGAATTCACCAATCTCGAATCCAGCATGCGAAGGAAAGCCTTGGTCCATCGACTGGTCAATATCCAAGTCGTTGACCTTTTAAAGACGCTTAACGAATCTTTGGCAAGACTTGAATTTAAACACGTGGACGAAGTGGTTGCTTCCGAATTTCTAATCGATCCCAGCGAAGAACTCCAACACAAGAAAAAAGAACTGGAAAATTTTCTCTATCAAAGTGTCTACCGACATGAACGTTTAATTGCAATGAGAGCCAAGGCTCAAAACAGAATTCAACAACTTTACGAAATTTACGTCACCTCGCCTGAAAAATTTCCAGAAAAATACCAACCCCGGCTAAAAAAAATCGGAACAAAACGAATGGCCGGAGAGTACATCGCCGGAATGACAGACCGATTTTTCGAACAAACCTACGAACGGATCTCGGGGGAGCGGGTTCAGGGGTAGGAAAATCAACCCGGTGGGCCGATAATGGAGCCTTCGGGTGGGCGGCGCGAATTCTATGATTAAATCGGCTTTAATTAATAGGCTTTTGGCGAACCCGCTGCGGTGAAAGAGTTTCATCATCTCCCCGGCTAACTTTCCTTGGAGAGTTGGGTTCGGGTACCTCTTTTTTATTATTTCATATTCATCATCGTGGAAATCGAAAATGGCCATTTGGATTCTCAGAGGAATCTTCCTCTTAACTGCTTTTGGCGTAGGCACGTCCATTGCGTTTCAAAAAGATCAAACCATTTTTTGGGCCATCCCGGCGACTTTACTGGTCGCCATGCTGGTCATCTTGTTGGATATCCTGATCCCAAAGAAAAAAGTCGAAGTCGTCTCGAGTGTTTATTTTGGCATCTTCGTTGGCCTCTTAATGACAATGTTGCTGCAGCTGACCATGCAACCCACGTTTAACCTGCTGGAAGTCAAAGGCCCGGTTCCCCTTTACTTTCAACTCGTGTTTACGCCACTCTGTTGCTACATTTGTGTCAGCGTTTTAATCCAGACTCAAGAAGATTTTCGATTCATCATTCCCTACATTGAATTCCAGAAAGATGTCAGAGGCAACAAAGCCTACTTGCTAGATACTTCGGTCGTCATTGATGGCCGGATCGCGGACTTGATTGAAACCCGGATTATCGAAAACCAGGTAATTATGCCTAGATTCGTCCTGGCAGAATTACAGAATATCGCCGACAGCAGTGACAAATTAAGGAGAGCCCGTGGAAGGCGTGGATTGGACATCCTCAATCGCCTGCGAAATGATGAAGAGATTGAATTCAAAATTTACGAAAATGAAGTTCCGGATTCAGAGAATCAACCCGTTGACATGAAACTGGTCTTGCTCGCCAACCAACTTAGCGCCAAGATCGTCACCGGTGACTACAACCTGAACAAGGTCGCGAAACTCCACAACGTTCAAGTCATCAACCTGAATGATATCGCCAACTCTCTCAAGCCGATATTCCTTCCTGGTGAAACGGTCCAAGTCACTGTGATTAAACCCGGTGAAGAATCGACCCAAGGTATTGGCTATCTGGATGATGGTACAATGATCGTGATCGAAAACGGGCGAGAGCACGTCGGCAAGAACGTTGAAATCAGTGTGACAAGCGTTCTCCAGAAAAGTGCTGGGCGGATGATTTTCGGCAAATTCGTGCAAGTGATTTGGTAAACCCCAACTCAGTTCCGGGCCTCCAATTCGCATCGAAATCGCTTATTCCCCCAAACCATTGACGATTGGGCAAGATTCCGGGTGTGTGATTTTCTCCGTTTAAATTTGCGTTCTCAAGCCTCGTATTATAAAAAGACCAGCGGACAGAAATACGAGAGAATTGATCAGTTGTCAATCTCGTCATACTCGATGCTAATGGGGCAGACCATGAACTCCCATGCAAAACCGAAACCTGTATTTCGTTACGGATGACCAACGACCGAATTTCCCGATTGCGACTGCGGCAAACTATTTCCAAATTATTGTTCTTCCAAACTCCCTTGGGGCTCTCGACTGGTTTGACTGGAACAACTCTGGTTGCCTCGTGTGTGAAAGCCCCAACCCCAGTTTCGCCATTTCGATGGTTCGTTATTTACGGCGCCATTGGATTAATCTTCCCACTGTCTTGTATTCAGTTACCCACGGTAAACCAATGCCTATCACTGGTTTTCCAGAGTTTGCTAGAGTCTTTGGCCGTGTCCCGAGCGATGGACTGCTCATCAACGAACTGATCCATCTGGCACGAACGGATGAAACCGGAACCCCCAGTCCCTTGGAATTGCGTCAGCGTTTCGGAAAACTGGGAAACCAGGAACGAAAAGTTTTGAACTTGTCGCTGCAAGGAGAAACCAGCAAAGAAATTGCCGAACAACTCAACATTCGCTACCAAACGGTTGACAAGTACCGTCGAAATGCTCTACAGCGAATGAAAGCAAAAAATCTCGTTGTCTTGCTGCGGCAGTGGTTTCGGTCGATTGAGCGCGACAGCCAACCTGACCGTAAACCAACCTGATCAGTTGCGATTGGCCTACTGCATCACTCGGTTCAGCAACGATTTTACTTCCGATGCCGACCCACTACTGAACAGCTCAACAACCAGCTAAAAATTGATTTTTCGCAAACTCAAAACAGAAGCCGGTTAGGTTCATACCCCAACTCCCGAATCTTTTCTTTGATGATTTCCGCTTCTTCGATGTTACCCAGAGCGGTCAGCACCAAAAACAGGTGGTAATGCTCAACGGCTCGGGAACGATTTGTATTTTGCCGAGCGACCTCGGCATCGCTCGGCAAACTTATCACCAGGGAGTTGTTGGGATGAGCCTCAAAATAACAGTCCATCGCGGAATTGAGCTCCATCGAGTAGCCAATCGCTTCGCGAGCTTTTTTGTACTGTTCCTCGGCCTGGTTCATCGCCTGAAGAAACATTAGATAATTCTCGCGGTTTCTCATCGACTTCTTGACAATCGACTCTCCCTGATAAAAATAGCCCATTGCTTGGGTATCGTAGTAATGGTGCAATTCAAATGCATATTCAAGAAACTCTTCATCGTTCCGCTCAAGTTTGGTCACCCGAGAGTTGATCCGGTCAGAACTAAATTCTTCAAGCTCAGCGGCAAGATCACGATCAGATTCTATTTTCAATTT
>JAZABE010000445.1:0-1269 GCA_036137535.1 Planctomycetota bacterium
CCACCGAACTCGGAGCATCACCCTCTGGTTTGGCATGATCCTCGTTTTCATGATGGCCCGAGCGTTCTGCCAACTGTTTTCGCGTTTGACTTCCTTTTTTCACACCAGCGTAAAACTCAACATCCGCTAACTCGCGCATTTCACCGCGAGCAATGGTTCCCACAGGATCATTTCTCATGGCTCGCTTATCGGCAAATAAATTCGATTCGCCCAAAATGGGTGAAGCATCCTGCGATTCAGCGCGATGTTGGCGATCCATATCCGGGTTAACATGCATCCGAGGAAATGGATTTTTGCTGAACTGTGCCCTAAAAATCACCACCGGGGGAATTAACAGCAGACTGGCAAGGATCAACCCGACTAACTTGAAATAACCTGGAACCTGGAGTTCCTCCTCGGTGCTTCTAATTGGGTCAACCGTTTCGGCCCCCCATTGCAACAACTCGTCTTTCGTACCGGTTTCATTGAAAGAACTGTCTTGCTTCTCGATAAAAAGGAAAAAGCCGTCGGAAGTTGACCTCTTGAATTCTGAGTGGCGGAACAATGGATTTGAAAACTTTGGCAGTCCATTCAATGCCCACATTCCAAAAAAAGCAGTGAAGGCACTCAGTAAAACAATGACCTCAAAAACAACTGGAATATTGGCAGGCAAGCTAAACATCGGCTTGCCACTAATCATGAAGTCATAGCCAGGAAACAACCCATTGTGATGAAAAAAGTTGGTGTACCATTGGAGAAAAATCCCCAAGCCACTCGCCATTAGACCAACGCAAAAAACAATCAAAGGGAGCTTGGTTCGTTGAATCCCAATCGCATCATCAATCCCATGGACCGGGAACGGACTGAAGGCATCCATCTTGGTGTAACCTGCACGACGTGCCTGATCACAACCTTCCACCAATGCATGGGGATTATCAAAACGGGCCAGTAGCCCGTGAAATTTCTCGGAGGATGCCGTTTCAGTTTCGGTCATAGTGTTGGATTCGGCCATATTGATCTACTCAAACTAATGAGCTTCCGCCTCCTGATGGTCCTGTTCATCACAAGGCATAACACCTTTAACTTCCGAAATCGCCACCATTGGGAGAAACCGGCAAAACAAGGTAAACAAAGTAAAGAACAAACCGAAACTTCCGATCAACATCATGATATCGACCGGTGTCGGTGTGAAATAAGCCCAACTTGACGGTAAAAAATCGCGGCTGAGCGAAGTCACTGTAATGACAAACCGCTCAAACCACATCCCGATGTTGACAAAAATACAAATTG
>JAZABE010000446.1:0-13015 GCA_036137535.1 Planctomycetota bacterium
GAGCAGATTCGTAGAGAGATCGAGGTGACCGACAGTGAATACGATCGGGAAAAGCTTCAGGAGCGATTGGCGAAACTGGCTGGTGGTGTTGCACAGATTAATTGTGGTGCAGCGACTGAAACCGAAATGAAAGAGCGTAAAGCACTTTTGGAAGATGCCAAAGCGGCAACTGCTGCAGCCCTTGCTGAGGGAGTTGTGCCTGGGGGCGGTGTTGCATTGATTCGAAGTGAGAAAGCATTGAAGAAGCTTGAACTCGAAGGTGACGAAGCTGCCGGTGCGAATATTATTAAAAAGGTTCTGGATTATCCCTTACGTGCGATTGCCAACAATTCGGGCGTTGATGGGGCGGTTGTAGTCAACCGAGTTCGGCAACAAAAGGGTAAAACCGAAGGCTACAATGCAGACAAAGATAATTATTGTGACTTGGTAGAGGCTGGTGTCATTGATCCTGCAATGGTGGTTTGCACGGCGCTACAGAATGCCGCGAGTGTGTCCGCCTTGCTGTTGACGACCGAGTCTCTGGTCACTGAGATCCCAGTCGAGGAAGAAGAGGATGGAGGCCATGATCACCATGACCATGGAATGGGCGGCGGCATGGACCCGATGGGCGGCATGGGCGGCATGGGCGGCATGCCTGGCATGGGCGGCATGGGTGGCATGGGTGGCATGCCCGGGATGATGTAGTCCGTGCTGGTGTGAAACTGAAATCGCGCGATTAAGCGTTTGACTGAAATCAAAACAAAAAAAATCAATTCAATTAAGGAAAAATACAAATGGCAAAAATTCGACCCCTAGATGACCGAATCATTGTTGAGCCTGTCGAAGCTGAAGAAATGACCTCTGGTGGAATCGTGCTTCCCGATTCCGCACAGGAAAAACCTCAGCGGGGTAAAGTAATTGCGGTAGGACCTGGACGGTTAATGGAGAATGGTGAACGGGGATCGCTGTCGGTTTCTGAAGGTGACGAAGTCATTTACGGAAAGTATGGCGGGACTGATATCGAAGTCGATGGTTCCGAGGTCAAAATTCTCCGCGAGAGTGACATCCTCGCCAAAGTAGTTTGAGATTCGTTGGTCACTTAACCCTTATAAACCTAAAAAGGTAATTCAATGGCAAAACAACTACTTTTTGATGACAATGCTCGCCAACGAATGTTGCGAGGAATCGATAAACTGGCGGACGCCGTAGCAACAACGATGGGGCCAACAGGCCGTAATGTCATCATCAATAAATCATTTGGTGGTCCGACGGTAACGAAGGACGGTGTAACGGTCGCAAAGGAAATTGAACTTGAAGACCGATTTGAAAACATGGGTGCAAAACTAGTTGTTGAAGTTGCTCAAAAGACGTCTGATTTGGCGGGCGACGGAACGACGACGGCGACGGTTCTGGCTCGAGCGATTTTCAAGGAAGGGCTTCGCAACGTGGTTGCTGGATGTAATCCAACTGCCATTCGTCGTGGAATCGACAAAGCGGTTACCGCTGCGGTTGAAAAACTGAAGTCGATGAAAAAGGCAGTAAAGGGTGCGGAACAGGTTGCCCAAGTTGGTGCCATTAGTGCCAATAACGACATGTCGGTTGGCGAGATGCTTGCGGAAGCACTCCAAAAAGTTGGTAAGGATGGTGTGATCACTGTTGAAGAAGGCAAGACAACGGAAACAAAAGTAGATTACGTTGACGGTATGCAATTCGACAAAGGATACATTTCGCCTTACTTTATTAATAATCCTGGCGAAATGGACTGTATGCTCGAGAATTGCCAGATTCTTCTTTTTGAAAAGAAGATCAGTAATCTCCGTGACTTGCTTCCGATCCTTGAAAAAGTCGGCCAGTCTGGCCAACCGCTTTTAATTATCGCCGAAGACGTTGATGCAGAGGCATTGACTTTGTTGGTGGTGAATAAGTTGCGGGGAACATTGAACGTCTGTGCTGTGAAAGCTCCAGGATTCGGTGATCGTCGAAAAGCCATGTTGGGTGATATTGCAACTTTGACGGGTGGCACCTTGATTAGTGAAGATCTCGGTATCAAGCTTGAAAATCTGTCGTTGGAGCATTTGGGTAAGGCCAAGAAAATCAACGTGGATAAAAACAATACCACGATTGTGGAAGGTGCAGGAAAAGCAGGAGATCGGGATGCACGGATTGCCCAGATCCGCCGACAAATCGAGCAAACCGATAGTGAGTATGACAAAGAAAAGTTTCAGGAGCGATTAGCCAAGCTTTCAGGGGGTGTAGCAGTCATCTCTGTTGGTGCTGAGACTGAAGCAGACATGAAACAGAAAAAAGCTAGAATTGAAGATGCTTTGCACGCAACGCGGGCAGCAGTGGAAGAAGGCATTCTTCCCGGTGGTGGTGTTGCTCTTTTGCGTTGCAAAGAGGCCATCGCGGACGTCAAAAAGAATGCCGTCAAAGATGCTGACGGCAATACCATTTGCAAGGCTGCTAAGGGTGAAGAACAGATTGGCGTTGATATTGTTCTCAACGCTGTGGAAGCTCCACTTCGACAAATTGTTGACAATGGAGGGCTTGATGGTTCGGTGGTTGCCGATGAAATTTCTGAAAAGGCTGATAACTACGGTTTCAATGCCAACACTGGGAAATATGGCGACTTGTTGAAAGATGGTGTGATTGACCCCGTCAAAGTGGTTCGGACAGCCTTGGGGAATGCGGCAAGCATTGCAGGCCTGTTGTTGACTACGGACGCGATGGTTTCCAACTTTGATGACGACGATAAAAAGAAAGCCAAAGTGGAAGGGGCTATTGCCTAGTTTTCGTTTAGAACTTTTCTGATTTTTACGCATGAACTTCGATTAATGCTTCTTGAGAATCGTTTCAGATAAAGGGCCACTTCCTTGGAAGTGGCCTATTTTTTAGGACATGCCGTCAGTAGGTTAACACCGATGGGAAACGAAAAAAACTAAATAGCGTGGCCTGGATTGATGTTGCCTGGTTTTCATCGCTTTCATTTGTGGATTTGATTTCCTGGCAACGACTGAAAATAAAATGAGTAAACAAGATTACTACGCTGTACTGGGGCTTTCCAAGGATGCGGGCGATCGCCAGATTTCCAGCGCGTATCGAAAGCTGGCAGTGAAGTATCACCCGGACAATAATCCGAATGACGACGAAGCGACCTTGAAATTTAAAGAAGCTGCTGAAGCTTACGAGGTTTTGTCTGATCCCGAAAAAAGAAGCCGTTATGATCGTTTTGGCCATTCAGGGGTCGAAGGATCAGGGAGCGGGTTTGGAAACGCCAAAGATATTTTTGATGCCTTTAGTGATATTTTTGGCGGCGGCGTTTTTAATAACTTTTTTGGTGGAGGCGGTGGCCACGAAGGTCGCCGGGTCCGCAAAGGTGCTGACGTTCGAGTCGACGTAACGCTGACACTTGAAGAAGCCGCAACTGGCATTGATCATACTTTCGAAGTTCCTCGTTCAGAAAAATGCAATACCTGCGAGGGGAGTGGATGCAAACCTGGTACAAAACCAAGTATGTGTGTTACCTGTGGTGGACTGGGGCAGGTGGTTCAATCGCATGGAATTCTGAGGGTTCAGACAACGTGTCCGGAATGTCGTGGAGAAGGTAAGCACGTTGATGAACCATGTGCCGATTGTCGAGGCGCCGGGTTTATAAAGAAGAAAGTTGACATTGAAGTTTCCATACCGGCTGGGGTTGATGATGAAACCCGGGTGCGAATTCCCGGGCAAGGTGAACCGAGTCCCGACGGTGGCCCCCCAGGGCACTGCTACTGTTTTGTCTCAGTCAGGGAACATCACCTGTTTCAGCGAGAAGGAAGCCATTTGAGCCTGCGAATGCCTATTGCTTATACTCAGGCAGCCCTTGGTGCAACTATTCAAATCCCGACACTTGCAGGTCCGGAGGACTATCAGATTCCTGCCGGAACTCAAGCGGGTGAAGTCATTCGGCTTCGTGGTAAGGGAATCACTGATCCACACTCGGGACGCAAAGGTGATTTGCATGTCCAATTCAATATCGAGACGCCCAGAAAAGTAAGTGCTAAACAGGAAGGACTGCTTCGTGAGTTGGCGGAGTTGGAGGAGATCGATGTCACACCCAAGCGAAAGTCGTTTTTGGATTCCATCAAGGATTATTTCACTGCCAATTCTACTGATTGAACTGAGAAAGTAAGATGAGTGATAGCCCTAAAGAAACAGACTCAGAAAAAAACGAACCGGATCCTTTGGCGGCTCTGGATGCGTCTGCACACGAAGAGGTTTTTGAGGAACTGGATGCGGGGTTGACCGAGGATGAAAACGATGCGGCAGTCGCTGAAGAACCCTCGCTGTTTTCTCTGCAAAAAGAGCTCGAGGAAAAAGCAGATCAACTTCTGAGAGCCACAGCCGAAATCGAAAATGTGCGTAAACGGGGAAGACGCGAAGCAGACGAAGCAAGAAAATACGCTTCAACCAGTTTGCTAATTGATCTGTTGACCGCCGTTGATGATCTCGATCGAGCGGTTGAAGCTGCTGAGTCGAATGAGGAAAACAGTAGTTTATTAGCGGGTGTCAAGATGGTTTCAATCCAGCTAGAGTCTGTTTTAGAAAAAAACCAATGCAAGAAAATCGATGCTCTGGGAAAGCCATTTGATCCCAATTTGCACGAGGCGATCCAAATGCAACCAAGTGATGAATATGCAGCTAACCATGTCTCGTTAGAAGTTCGAACGGGGTACCAGTTTCATGACCGAGTGCTTCGCACGGCACAAGTGTTTGTTTCAACGGGAAGTCCCCAAAATTAGGAATCGCGTAACATCGAACGATAAGAGTTAAATTGGGTTGATGAGGCACATCCCTAATGAAAAACAGCTCACGCCATAAGGAACCTGAAGATGCCAACTTATGATTACGAATGTGATGCCTGCGGGTATGAGATGGAGTTGTTTCAATCGATTACAGAAGATCCCGTTAAAAAATGTCCCAAATGTAAAAAGAGAAAATTGCGTCGGCTTTTTGGAACCGGGGCAGCCATTATGTTCAAGGGATCGGGTTTCTACGAAACGGACTATCGTAGCGAATCGTATAAAAAAGACGCTGCCGCGGACAAAAAAAAATCGGAATCATCAAAGACGGACTCGAGTGCCAAAAAATCAAATGCGAAGAGTTCCTCATCCAAAGCCGATAGTGGCTCTAAGCCTAAAAAATCGGAATAAGTTTTGGAGTGTCGTTTTGTTCGGTAGGTTTGTTTGTAATCCTAATCTTTTCCCGGGACGAATTTTTGCCAGCGAACCCGTTTTTTGTGAAGAGGGCAGGATTTCAAGTAACACTGGCTTTTAGCTCAGGTGTTAAATTCCAACAATACTCAGAAGGATGAAAGCAAAGAGCTTGAAATGAAGCGCCCGACCTGCCCAACTTGCGAAAAACCAGTCGATATGTCGGCTAATCCCAATCGACCGTTTTGTTGCGAGCGTTGTCAGTTGGTTGATTTGGGTCGGTGGTTTGGTGAAGGTTATTCGATGCCCATAGAGGGCGAAGAGGATAAAGAATTTGTTTCTGAGCAAATCGATGACGATCCTGACTCCTCCGGTTTTGAAGACTAGCTCATCGGGGATTTGGGAATCCTCGTTAGGACCTCTGCATACTCGGGGCCAATGTTGATCCTCAGATGGTGATTTGTGAGCGCCTGTGCTCAAGCAATAACTCGAATTTGGTTTTTTTTGTGAAAAAACAAGTTCCCGTAAAGGGTCGGGCTCGATTCAGGGATTCCCTCTGAATTAAAATGCAAGAGTGGTTCGGAGTTCCGATGAGGTTTGAGTTGGTTCAACCGATTGAGAACATCTGAGCCGGTCCCATCGAACTTTTTACCATGATTGCGTCATGAATCAGTCAACGAACGTTTTGAACTCCATTTCATGGAAAGACCTGTGCCCCTGGCTATTACTCGCAAAGACAATCGCGATTGCGATTCGCCCTTCGGTTGTTTTGATTGCCTTTGTCGGGGTTTGTTTGAGTCCGATCGGTTGGTCTTTATCCCAATGGGTTTTGATCGATGGCGATACCGTAGGAACGCAACTTCCCCTTGAGCAAGAAAGTCACTGGACAAAAATACGGACGCAAATAGAACCCCAGGCATTTTGGGACGACAACTTTACCTCGGTTAATTTTCTCGATGAACCTTGGCGCGTTGGTCCAGGGTATGTTTTTTCAAAATTTTATTCCGGGCATTTGCAGATTCTGAATTGGGAACTGAATATTCGTCAGTGCCTGTACTATTTTTTAGGCACGGTTTGGATGTTGTTGATTTGGTCATTCTTGGGATGCATGATCTGCAGAATTACAGCGACTCACCTGACACGCGACGAGCGGATTGGCGTTTCGGAATCTTTGTCCTATGCGCGGCGTCGGTTGTTTTCATTATGGACGAGTTCCTTTGTACCCTTGTTCCTGATTGTTCTCTTTGTGGTTCCGCTATTTCTTGTTGGCCTGGTGATTCAAGCGGATTTCTTTTTGATGATCATCGGATTCCTTTGGGTTCTCGTAGCTTTGCTTGGTTTGTTCATGACGGTCGTTTTGCTGCCGTTGTTTTTCGGGTGGCCATTGATTTGGCCCGCAATTGCGTGTGAAAGTTCTGATCCGTTTGATGCCGTGAGTCGAAGCTATTCCTACCCAACTCAAAAACCGTTTCATTACGTGTTTTATTGGAGTGTGATCCTGGTACTTGGTCTTTTGGCATCCACGGTTGCGTCGATTATTGCTGATCAAACCATCGCGTTCACCCGGTGGGGAGCGAGTTGGGGAGCAGGGACCGAGCGAGTGGTGGAAATCGATGAAAAAATTAATGAACTTCGTGAAGCGGGAGATTTGAGTCAGAAAACGGAAAAAGTTGAGGCTCTTGCCGAAAGGGTGGAGAATGCGACTCCTTCGGATGAACCGGTGCCTGCCGGACAGGGTGCTGGCACCGAGGGTAACCCATCAACTCAAAATTCGTTGATGCTTGCTGCGGGGATCAGATCGATTGTTTTTTGGGAGCAGTGTATCCGCATCGTCACGATTGCTTTTAATTATGGTTTCTTTTTTGTTTCGATGACGGGTATGTACCTACTACTCCGCAAAGACAATGATTTCATGGAACTCGATGCCGTGCATGTCGAAGATAACGATGAAATCATTCCCCTTCCGGAGATCCAGTCAATCAAATCAACACCCGAAAAAGAAACGGGGCAAACCACCAAAGACAGCGATGATCAAGAGTCGGCAGAACAGGACGAAGAGCCACGCTTAGAAGAGGAATAGACGGCTCGAAGTCGATAGGTTCGCTGTTAAACGGTGACCCCGATGCCTTTAGTGCGATTTGCGCAAACTTTGTGGTCTGGTGCTGTTCTGTTGATTAAACCAGCAAGTCATGCCAAGTGCGGTTTCCGGCCTAATCATTCCGAAAATAGTGAATAGGCGATGTCAGGAAATTCATGATTGGTGATTGATGAATAGGATTTACTTGTGCTTTGGATTGGTCATTTTGCATGGATGGTGTGCCCAAGTGAAAGCTCAGCAGGTGCCTGTGGTTTCCGAGTTAACTCAAGAGAAAGCGAACCCTGATATCGACCAGGTGTTGGGGCTGAAGAAGATTTCCGAACTGCAAGTGAATATTCGCTTTTCCAAGGCAAGGAAGCCTGAGGATCGGTTTGCGGGTGTCCAGGCTGGGGCGTTTGTTCAGAGGGAGTATCGGCCTGTGATCCTTGGTTGGGAGACACCAGATCTCTGCTACCATCCACTTTTTTTTGAAGACATTGGGCTAGAGCGGTACGGCCAAGATGCAGGATTATTGCAGCCGGTTTTGTCAGGTGCTCATTTTTTTGGCCGCGTCGCAACACTACCGTTACATGCAATGACAAGACGCCCTCGCTCTCTTGATTTTCCCTTGGGCCACTATCGCCCCGGGAATTGTAATCCCTACCTGCATTATTCATGGCCGTGGTAAAGAGGCAGTTCAGAAAGATGAGGTGTCGGGACGAAGTCTGCGAAAGCCTGTTTCCACCAAGCCCAGTTCCAATGATTGACTGGTAACCCCCAAAAAATGGAACTGAACCTTATTGGTCCATTCAACGGGCCCAAGCAACAATGTCCGGCCTCTGGTCAATGCTACGATCACGGTGCTTGGCGGTTTGAAACAAGAAGTTTGATTGGCGTTGTTTATAACAGTCGAATCGCTTTTATTGAACTTGACGGATAAATTTACAGCAAGACTTGCCCGTGGCGTGTATTGCTGGTTAGAGGAGCTAAGAAAAGCTGTAGAATGGTAAGCAGATGCCGCGGAAAATTACTCCTGATTCAGATGACACAAGATAAACATCAACAAGACCGTAAAACAAAAGGTTCTTCTGTTGCTCTTTCCGTCGGGATCCCGTCCCGATTGGTCAAAAATAAAATCCGTCGATATGCCTTGATCACACTGGTTATCGTGCCAGGGGTGCTTGGTGGAATCTTTCTGATTGACTACGTCAATCGCGCTCCTGTTCGTGAGGCACGTGTGAAAATCGAGGAAAAGGACTTTGGATTTGCATTAACGGTCATCAACAAATACCTGATCCATCACCCGGAGGACTCGGTCGCCATGGCCCTCAAAGGCAGGGCACATGCTGGGCTGAATGAATTCGAGAAGTGCAAGCAGGTTTACGAAAAAATAGAGGGAGTTTCTGATGTTAATGACATGTTTGCTTTTGCAAAGTCGTTGACCGTTCTGGAGCATTACACCGAAGGTTATTCGAACTGGATCGGTGTCATGGCAAGTATTTCCCGGGGTGAGTTGGACTACTTGGACCCTGTCGAAAAAAATGCAATCGAGGCTGAAGCGAATTATTTTATGGCCGTCTGTCAAACGGAAATTGGTGAATTGGATCGGGCAGCCGAAACAGCAACAGCGCTGATCGGCGTTGACGGCCATCGTGCAGTCGGGCATTACCTGCAGGGCCTCGTGGAGATCAAGCGCGGAAACGAGACTGTCGCTATTGAACATTGGGATAAGGTACTCGAACTCGATCCCAACTCGGAAACAATCAACATTCCGCCTTACCTTTTGTACTATGAAATCGGTGTGTTAAAAGTTGAACAGTCATTGCCGGAACAGGGGATTCAGCACCTCGAAAAAAGTCTTGGGTACAATACGTTCAATGATTTGGAACGGGCATCCAATTCCATGGAAGCGATCGGGACTGCCTACGAGGAGTTGGGTGATTTGGAAAAGTCCGAGTTTTACTGGAAAAAACAAATTCAGTTTCAAATTCAGTATCAGATGAAACCCAGCCAGGTTGCCCGGGAAGGCTTGGCGAACCTTGCTTTGTTGAACAAGGATCCAGTCGCCGCGATTAACTTTCTTGCGCCTTTACGGGATACTGGGGAATTCAGGAGCAGCACCACTTATCTGATGCAACGTGCCTTGGCAATGCAGGGGAAAAACCAGGAAGCAAGACAATTCCAGTTGTTGACTAAAGAGCTTAGAGAAAAAGAAACCAAAATCAGTACAATCCGCGAAGCATTGCGTGAAAAAAGCGGGACCTATTGGGCTGCTGTGATTCGAGCGTACGATTTTGCAAAGGAAAAAAACTGGCAGCAGGCTGAGCAAATGTTGATAATGGTTAAAGGCAGTTTGAAGGACGAATTTTCTAAAAGGTTGTTGCAGGCAGTCAATGAACGGGGTGAACTTCCACCATTAACTGACGTTCCCGTAGACGTGTTTTAGTTGGCTTTTTTGAATCCAAGAATATTGCTCACAAGATGCGAACGATTCAACTCTCACTGGTTTTCTTGCTGTTGCTCGGATGCAACCCGGGGGGAAATGATATCCCTCAGAATGCGACTCAAAAATCAAAGCAGGACCAGCGGCTTTCGATTGGCGCCCCCAAGGTGATACCGAAAAAGCAACAACGCCCAACCAACCAGCCGATTGATTTTGCTTTTGTGTGGAAAAAAAATTCTGGAATC
Organism: Planctomycetota bacterium; assembly: GCA_036137535.1. Classification (GTDB taxonomy): domain Bacteria; phylum Planctomycetota; class Planctomycetia; order Pirellulales; family Pirellulaceae; genus JABAAE01. Next base: position 9,937 of record JAZABE010000446.1, read on the forward strand.
GATTTTAAGCATGGTTCTGGGTTTGATGACCAACGCGTTTTTCCGGCAGCCAATGGCAGTGGAATTGGAATTCTCGACTTTGACTTGGACAGCTTGGCCGATGCGTATTTTGCCAGTGGAAAACACTTTCCCGTAGGAAAGCCCACTCAGGATTCCTTGAATCAGCTTTACCGCAACCTCGGCAACTGGGAATTTGACAATGGCTCTGTTGAGTCTTCGACGGCGATCGATGCTTATTGTAGCGGGGTAACCATCGGAGATTTTGACAATGATGGATTTCAAGATATTTACGTAGGTTGTTACGGGCCTAATCTTCTGATCCAGAATATGGGAGATGGGAGCTTTGCCGTCGCACAGGGAAAAGGAATGCCCCACGGCAAGCCTGTGCGTGCTGAGAATTTCGATTCGGCAATCCCGGATACGCCCGGTTGGGCGACGAGTTGTGCGTTTTTTGATTACAACAATGATGGGAATCTCGATATCTACGTCGGGAATTATGGGGTCTGGAATTTGCAACTCAAAAACAACTGTGGTAGCCCGGCTAAAGGTGAACCACGATTTTGCAGCCCCACGTCAGTCCGACCCCAATCGGATGTCTTGTACGAAAGCAACGGTGACGGGACCTTCAAAGACGTGTCTGAAAAATCCGGAATCTACACTTACGTTCAGGGGAAAAGTAACTCAGCGGTGCGAGAGGACTACCGTACCCAAGGTGTGGTGGTGACCGATTTTAACGGTGATGGGTTGTCTGATATTTATTGTGGAAATGACATGGATGCCAATCTGTTGTTGATTAACACAAAGGATTTCAAGTTTGAGAATCACACCGAGTTGTCATCAACTGGTTATGGACCCAATGGGAATTCACTGGCAAGTATGGGAGTTGCGGCTGCTGATGCCAACAACGACGGCTTGATCGACTTGTTCTGCACAAATTTTTCTGCAGAGTACAACTCTTTTTACAAGGGCTTGGGAGATTTGCAGTTTGCGGAGGTTTCTAAGCAAAACCGTCTTGGAGATGGAGCTAAGCCTTGGGTCGGTTGGGGGACGGAATTTATAGATTTGGACTGCGATGGGTGGCTGGATGTAATTGTCACCAACGGCCATGTTGATCCGAATATAGACCAATTTGAACCCGGTCAGGAACATTTGCAGCCTTGCTTGATTTGGAAAAACGTCCGGGGTCGTTTTCGTTTGGCCCGAGTCGAGGGTGAGTATTTTGAAATGAAGCATCCAGGAAGAGCACTGGCCTTGGCCGATTTTGATAATGATGGGGATTTGGATTTAGTTGTTGGGCATCAAGATCAGGCTCCTGGTTTGTTGGAAAATCGGTGTCAAACGGCGCCGCAAGGTACGAATTTATCGTTGAAATTAATTGGGACCCAAAGTAATCGAGATGGCATTGGAGCGAGGCTGGATTTTCAAGGTTCTGGCAACAAATTGGGCCGTATATTGATGGGAGGGGGAAGCTACTTGTCATCCCATTCCAAGTTTCTCCATGAAACGCGGCTTAACGATTCAAGCGCCCCAGCGATTGTTTGGCCTTCAGGCGCTACGGGAAATCTGGATTTTAACCCTGAAATTCCCATTCAATCAGTGATTGTTGTCGAACCGAGTCCATGACCGGTTGTATCGAAAATTCTGCCAAATCCCCTCCAAATCAATAAAAGGTGCCGTAATCGTGCCCAGATGCCCCTTCGCGGCGATATTTCCTTGTTCTTTTTGACGACTTAAAATATGATAAAGCCTTGCATTCTCTAGTAATTATTTTTTTATTGTAATGGAGACCCCATTTATGGTTCCTCGCCAAAGCCCTGCTCGAAAAGGCTTCACACTTGTCGAGTTGTTGGTGGTCATCGCAATCATTGGAATATTGATTGCGTTGTTGCTGCCAGCAGTACAGTCGGCCCGTGAAGCTGCACGAAGAACATCGTGTACCAATAACTTGAAACAGATTGTGTTAGCCGCACACAACTATCATGACACGCTAAAGAAGCTCCCGATTACGGTAGGTTGGAATGTCGATCCATCAAATGGTGGCTGGACACGTAATGGTGCTTTTTCGGACAAGGTTCCATTGCTGCCCTTTCTTGAGCAAAGCAATGCTCATGACAAGGTCAATTTTGCGGGTGAGCCTTATACCAATCGTGGATGGCATAACAACCTGAACAACGAGAGTCAAAGCCAAAAATTCCCGATGTTTATTTGTCCTTCTGCGGGTACAGAAACACCAGGGGGTGAACAGGGGCTTCACACCTATTCCATCATTGCTGGAACGACTCCAGCGGTTTGGCCTCATCCTCCCCATGGTGGACCAACGGGTCTGAATAACAAAGCCAATGGAATGATTTCGGTTTTCGGTGTTCCGCCGGAGCTGTGCAATCAGTACAGGCGAATGTCCAGTGCACTTGATGGAACCAGTAACACACTTTATTACTCCGAATTTGTCCCGGATGATGGAGGTATCGCCAATATGAATCTTCCTCGTGGTCGTTATCGGCACGTGATGGATTGGATTACTTGTGACGATGTCGATGAATGTCGGGAAGCTTGTTTGAATCAGACCAACCAGATCGAAGGAGGCCGACGCGGTTTACGAGGTGCGGGTTGGGCAGCTTCATTTCATGCTTTTGGTAGCGCCATCTCATGCACCATGGCTCCCAACGAACCAACTTGCCATCATCGAAATGGCCAGAGTGACTGGATGGTGATCAACGGTATTTATACCGCGAACAGTAACCATCCAGCGGGTGTGAACGGTGCCTTGATGGATGGTTCGGTCAACTTCTTTTCGGAAACCATTGACGTCAACACTTGGCGAAACCTGGGTGCCCGAAATGACGGACAATACGTGGAATATTAGTAGCTAGTTGGAACACAATGGCTTTCGATTAATGTACGGTTTCCTATTCAGAACCCAGTGCATTTTTGTTGGGCTATTGTTTGTTCTGACATCCTGTCAAAAAGAAAACGGGACGGTCAATCATGGCGGTCCCGTTTTTAATGCGCAAAGTAAACATGATCCTAGTGAGAATCGGCTCAGTTCGGACCTGATTGAACGGCTCAGGCAAGTCAAGAA
>JAZABE010000447.1:0-2983 GCA_036137535.1 Planctomycetota bacterium
GGCAAACTTCCCGGCTTGGGTGGTGGGTCTGAAAGCGTAACGGGTAGGAATCCAGCGAATGGCAGAAATGGATTCTCCGCAAGGCTTATGTGGCGGGCAGATGGTCGCGGAGAGGCCTACGTTTACCACATGAATCAGCCCAAAAAGTATGGTGAGAGTTTTCCGTTTCCTTCAGACTTCCGTTTTCAAACCCGGGAACCTCTGCTGGTCCGGCTGCGGGTTTCCATGAACACACCCGGGCGCCGGGATGGCGAGTTGGACGTTTGGGTTGGCGCTACGAAATCAAGGAAATACCGTCACGTGGTTAGTCAGGCTGATATCGAATGGCGTGCAACACGGGACGTCACGGTTGATAGTCTGTTATTTCAGTCTTTCTATGGTGGTGGTGACAAGACCTGGGCACCACGGCGGGCCTCGTTTACCCTGTTCAGCGATATAGCGATGCGTTCTTTGGATTGAGTCCGCATTTGAACAGTAGAAAATCCGTTGGGGCGTGACCCAGTGATCTGAAAGTCACCTTCGTTTTTCGGGCGAAGCCGAAACGCGGGTTGGCAGTTTTCACTCTACGGAATCGAAGGGGAATGACTTTATCGAATCATTCAACGAAAATTTCCGGGTTCAGTCTTCTCCCAGCAAGTCGTCTTCTTTTAACAGGGTAAATCCCATCCGATCCAAAGTATCATTAGCCATGTCGAGATCGTCTACCATCAAGGCAACGGCATTGTTGCCACCCGGATGGACCATTAAGGGAATCGCCTGGATAATGTTGACTTCTGCCTGAAGAAGTGCCGTACACACCTTCAATAAAGGTTGTGACGTGGAAGGAAGCAGGATTCCAATCAAATCACTTTCGATCATTGCCAACCCCGCGCGCTCCAGGATTTCACGACCTCGTTCAGGGTCGCTCAGAAGGAAGCGGACAACACAACATTCGGTGGCATCATTGATATTGATGGCCACAATCTTGACTCTACTTCCTTCAAAGCGTCGAATAATTCCGAGAAGTTGACCGACTCGATTTTCAAGGAAGACGGTAAATTGACGAATCGTGGGATAATCACGGCCTCGCAGGGTATCCAGATCTGTACCACTGCCCAGGTCATCGCTGTTAGCTGCGTCGCTCATTCGGTAAATTTAAGGCTAGAACAAAACAAGAATTGTATGGTGAAACACCCATTGGTGATGAAGAAATCGCCGGTAATTAATGCAGAATTCGAAGAAATCTAGAGAAAACTATGACTAACGTCAATCGGAAACCAATGATGATTTTTGAGTCAACGGTTGAATTACGGGTTCGTTATCAGGAGACTGACGGACAAAGACGATTGCATCACGCGAACTATATTAACTATTTTGAAATTGGGCGAGTCGAACTCCTGAGGGAAAACGGGATTTCTTACAAGGCACTGGAGGATAGTGGAGTGGTGCTCGTTGTTGCTGAAGTGAATTGCCAATATTTGTTGCCCGCTGATTATGATGATCTACTCTCCCTCACCACGCGCGTGACTAAGTCCAAAGGAGTTCGGATTTTTCATGAATATGAAATCAGGAGAGGCAGTGACCTGATTTGTAAAGGTTCGTCGATTATTGCCTGTGTCAATGCTGATGGACATGTGTCCCGGCTACCTAAATGGTTGACGAAGGATTAGCTAGGGTTTGCGATCTCGGTTTGCGGCCGGTTTGCGATCAGTTGCGTCTCGCTTCTTCGAAAACATCCAGTCGTAGAACGCTGGTGTTGAAAAGACGATTCGACTCGCTCCATGTCCCTCGTTGGGATAGATCTGGAGCTTGGCTCGCTTGCCCCCTGCTTTACGAATTGCGTTAACCATCCGTTGTGAACGTTCGGCGGGGACGACTTTATCCTTGGCACCCGCGAAGGCATAAACGGGTACCTTCGCCAAGTTAGCAGCCCATTTTTCGAGATCTGGAGTTACGTCTTTTGGACCGTCCGGACCGATTCCTCCGACGACGGGAGCGATCGCTGCAAAGTGTTCCGGGCTGTGTGCTCCCCAAGCCCAAGAACCATAGCCGCCCATACTGTTGCCGGTTAGATAGATTCTCTTGTCATCAACCGGGAGGGTTGCTTTTAACTGTTGTAGAAGGAGGTTCAGGTCCTCGGGGATCCAACCACCCCGTTGTCCTCGCTTGGTCATTCTGGAACATTGTGGTGCTATTACGATGCAGGGATCTTTGCCGAATTTTTGAACTCCCTGCCAGACTTTTACCGCTTGACCCTGGATCTTGCGGATTTCATCTCCCAGACCTCCGGCACCGTGCAGGTAAACCAGCAAAGGCAGCTTGAGTTTCGATTTGCGTTTCGGGGAAAAAACGAGGTAACGCGAGTTCAGGGACTGGGTCTTCTTCTGCAGGCTTGGTTCCAAGGTCGCAATTCGGGGTCCCTGAACCTGGGCAAACGTTTCCTGGGCAAAAAAAGGGCAGGCAAGGGGCAGGAAACCTGCAGCTAAAAAGATGGTTTTCATAATTTACTCACGGAAACAAATTCAAGTGGATCGATTGAAGGTTCTAGTGTGTCATCCCTTTCATAGCAGGGTCAACCGGGCAGATTGAACCCAAGTTGTGCCGGGTCAAAGAGAAATACACGCTGCACTTTTGCTTTCTTTCCTTGGGCTCTGGATTCGGTGTCCTGAATCCCTTTTCCCGGAGAAAGACCTACTGAGCTGGACTCTTGTTCTTGGGTGTGAATCCACTTAGTTCTGCTTGGGATTTGCGGTTTTCGCAGGATAACGGCGAACTTTTACATCATTCTTTTGTCGAGCTCCCGGTGTGCTGCGTCCTCGATTGATCAAAGTTTCTAACAAGTCCTGCATCTGTGTGACCCGATCCGGTTGTTGGGCTGCCAGGTTGTTGGTTTCACCAATGTCAGTTGCCAGATTGTAAAGTTGAATCGGCTGGTTTGGGTCTCCCCCTTTACCCCAACCGCCGGAACCTGGCACGGGAATGTACTTCCACGATCCTTGGCGGA
>JAZABE010000448.1:0-9386 GCA_036137535.1 Planctomycetota bacterium
CGTTTCCCAAGAATGCTGAAATTGCCTTTCGCGCACCGATGGCAGACGGGACCTTGAAGACGTTGCATTATTCCATTAGCCGTTTGACAAAAGATCCAACTTATAAACCACGGATTGCGGACCAGCGGGTTGGTTACTTTACAACTTCTTACGCTGACTACGGTAAGTACGATACCGATGATGTAGATGTTCGGTTTATTAACCGATGGCATCTAGAAAAACGCGATCCGAAACTGTCGGTCTCACCTCCCAAGAATCCGATTCATTTTTATATCGAGCACACCACCCCGGTCCGTTATCGGCGATGGGTCAAGCGAGGTGTTGAGTATTGGAATGAGGCATTTGAGAAAATCGGGATATCGGACGCGATTGTCGTTCATCAGCAAGACGCTGCAACGGGGGCTTACATGGATTTGGCACCTGAAGATGTGCGTTACAACTTTATTCGGTGGTTGAACAACAATGTCAGTACGGCGATTGGTCCGAGTCGTGTTCACCCTGAAACGGGACAAATCCTTGATGCGGACATTGTTTTGACCGATGGCTGGATTCGAGTGTTTGAACGCCAGTTCACGGAGGAAATGCCGCGTCTCATGTCGGCCGGTTTTAGTCCTGAAACGTTGGCCTGGTTAGCAGACCATCCAAACTGGGATCCACGGGTTCGGCTTGCCCATCCTGCGGATCGGAAAATGATTACTAATGCGATTCAAATGCAGGCCCGCTTGCCAATGGCTGGCCATGCTGCAGCCAATCCCAAGACGACCGCAATTGGTGATGATGTGTTTGACGGGCTCTACGGTCGGGCCAGCCAGGTCAACGGTTACTGCCAGGCTGCTGACCGTCGGGCATTTGATGTCGGCGTGATGCGAATGATGCTTGCTAACGGTTCCATTTTTGAGGATGAAAACAAAGAAGATAAGGCCGAAGAAAAGAAACCAACAAAGCCCAAAGAGCAGATTTTGGACGGAATTCCTGAGTCGTTCATTGGCCCGTTACTGGCCGACCTAGTCTGCCATGAAGTTGGGCATACGATAGGATTGCGGCACAACTTCCGGGCTTCGAGTATTCACACTCTGGATGAAATCAATAGTGACAAACTCAAGGGTAAAACACCGTTGGCCGGAAGTGTTATGGATTATCTTCCGACTAACTTCAACACCAAGAAAGGTGGGGTTCAGGGAGATTACGGCATGATTGGTGTCGGTCCTTATGACCTGTGGGCTGTTGAGTATGGTTATTCTTTTGTGAGTGATCTCAAACCCATTCTGGCAAAGGTCAAAGATCCTAAGCTAACCTATGGCACCGATGAAGATACTGGGGGACCGGATCCACTTGCCCAACGTTATGATTTTTCAAAAGACCCAATCGAGTTTGCCCAAAGCCAGATGCGGTTGGCAAAATATCATCGGGGAAAGATCCTCGAATCTTTTGTCAAAGATGGTGAGGCGTGGTCAAAAGTTCGACGCGGTTATGAAATGACTTTAAGCATGCAAACCCGTGCAACCACTATGATGTCTCGTTGGATCGGCGGGGCATTTGTGTCACGTCATAAAAAAGGAGATATTAAAGACAAGGCTCCCGTAGAGGTTGTACCGATCAAACAACAGAGAGCCGCTTTGGATTTCATTGTTTCTTCTACTTTTGAAGATGAAGTGTATGGTTTGTCTCCGGATCTTTTGAAGCATATGTCGGCGAGCCATTGGCGATCTTCTACCGGAAGGCGAGGATCGAGCTCAAGTGCCCATAATTGGCCAATCCATGATCGAATTATGGGGATTCAGGCGTCGACCTTAACGCAGTTGATGAGTCCAACCCGGCTTCGAAATGTCTATGACAACGAGTTTCGAATCCCCGCTGACCAGGATGCGTTGACGCTTCCGGAGTTGATGGAGAAAATTTCAGCAACAATCTGGAAAGAGATCGATAAGGTGCCGGCTGGCCAGTACACCAACCGTAAGCCAATGATCTCAAGTCTTCGTCGGAACTTGCAGCGTGAACACCTGGAACGACTAGTTGATTTGATGATGAGCACTAGCACATCAGCCGCGGCTAAACCGATTGCCAACCTTGCAAGGATGGGCTTGATTTCGATTAAAGCTAAGATCGACAAAGTGATTGCAGACGGGGGCAAGAACTTGGATGCCTACACCGTGGGGCATCTAACGGATGCACAAAATCGAATTGAAAAGTCTTTGAATGCTGACTACATCATCAATGCGCCGAGTGGTGGCGGTGGTGCGGCATCTTTTTTATTCCTGAAAAACCAGGAAATCAAAGACTGATTCCTGCTGGGAATTAACGTGGGAATGAAGGCTGTCCGAGTAACCTTGGGCAGCCTTTTTTTACAGGTGGATTGACTTAGGAATTTCCAAACTATCCAAACGACTTGCATCGCTTGAGGGTCGGGAACTGGTTTCAACAATTCATAGGCAGTTGGTCATTTCTTTAGGATGACCAATCCCGAATCATCGAGCCGATTGAACAGCGAAAAGACGCCTCCAAACAGACTTCCCAGGCGTTTCCGGTGTTTTCGCTTTTCAAAAAACCCGCGTCCTCTGGAGGGAACCTGTTTCCCGTCGTGGGCTGTCAGTAGTGAAGTGAGTGCTTCCTCTGGAAAGGGAACGATCTGAATCTCGGAGAATCCAATTGTGCTGGCCAGATCCCGGATTTTCCGAGGAGGCATGTCTTTTTCGGTGACCTGGTATTTCTGGACTTCGTTCAGCGTGTGTTCTTCGGTTGAATGGCCCGTTCCAGGTTCGTGGGCGACACAAACACCTCCCGGTTTTAGAGACCGGTAGGCACTTTGCAGGGCTGCGTATTCGTCGGTTGCATGATGCAGGCAATCGAAAAACAGTGCACATTCAAATTCTTCTTGGTAGCCCAGATTTTCATAGTCGCAGACCTCGAACACTAAATCTTCAGCCGAAAATCGAAGTTTGTTTTGGTTGGCGCACTGGATCATGTCTGGGCTGATGTCTTGGCCAACTACCGAGTAGCCCATTTTGCAGAACATCCAACTGGTCCACCCGGTGCCGCATCCAAAATCGATTAATCTTGCAGGTGGCGTGGGAAGAAAGCGTTGGATAAATCCAATCTTGATCAACAAGTCACCAGCATTTTCAGCTGAAAACGGCTTGTTGCCGGCGAATTCTCGCCCTTCTTCCCCAATGGCTTTGAAGTAATTGATTTCGTTTGCTTTGGCCATCGATCATCACGTTGAAGAATTCCTGATAAATCAAAAGTATTCTGATTTACAGGATTCGTTCAATATGAATTCACGATCCAGTTTCCACTTTGATCCCAGGATGGACGCCACACCAAGCGAAATCGACTGAACTGGTCTTCGAAGAGTCCGGATTTTCTGATTCGAAATCGTGTCGGTGCAACTTCCTCTGAAGCGAGCTGCAATCGGGCCTACGACCAATCCATACCCCAATCGAAATTAACTGCTGAGTGGGTTATCGCTCCCACGCTGATCCGATCAATCCCGGTTTCGGCAACTGGTTTCACGGTTTCGAGATTAATGTTCCCGGAGGCTTCTAATTCAATTCTCGGGTTGCCGGGGATTGCTAAGCAATCTCGCAATTCAACCGCCTGGCGTAGCTGGTCATGGTTCATGTTATCGAGGAGTACAATATCCGGAGCCAGAGGCAGCACCTGTTCGAGTTGTGAAATGGTGTCGACCTCAATTTGGATGGCGAGGTGGGCTGACTGTTCCCTTGTTTTTTTAATAACGGGACTGAGTGTTTCAATCCAGCTGGATGATTGCTGCGCTGCGTGGTTGCCAATCACAGCAAGGTGGTTGTCTTTAATAAGCACCGCATCGTAGAGCCCCATCCGATGATTTGTTCCACCCCCACACTGAACCGCATATTTTTCAAGGTGTCGCCAGCCTGGCGTTGTTTTTCGGGTGTCGTAGATCCGAGTTGAGGTGTGTTTGACCCGCTCGATGAACTGGTGAGTTAAGGATGCAATCCCTGAGAGCTTTCCCATGAAATTCAAAAGTGTCCGTTCCGTTTTGAGTAAATCGAGGGCATTGCCTGTCAGTGTGGCAGCAAGCGTTCCAGCTGAAACTGTCGCACCATCAGTTAACTCGAGTTTGGCATCGACGTCTGATTTAAACCGTTCGATCACGATTGGGATCAACGACAATCCGCAGGCAATTCCGGGTTGGCGTGAGACGATTTTAGCAGAACCTATTGCTTCTCGGGGAATGACGGTTTCACTGGTCGCATCGGTACCCGGGCCGAGATCTTCTCGGAAAGCCAGGTCGACCAGGTGCTCCGCCGCTTTCACAATGTCTGGATTCATCACAAGAGCCTGTCAAAATAGGGAGTGTGGACACTCCGTTAATGTCGAGGAGTCCATGCTTTAGGCCCTTTATTGAACGGTGGATTGGGGCTCCCGTAAACCGGTTGCTTGGCAGATAATGGGTTTGCTTAAGTGTTTTTTTAGAATGGGTGTCGGCAAAGGTGAATTTCTTTTTTAGGAATCGAGATCAATTGACTCTTGGCGTCATCCTGTTGGCGGCGATGATATTTCTTGGGATTCGTTCATGGGTTCAGGATTCATTCAATAGCGGCCGCCCGGTTTCGGGTTTTGATCAGGGGCAACGCCGTCATTACCTTTGGGTTGTCGATCTCAATAAAGCGGATTGGGCTGAAGTCGCTTTGCTGCCGGGAATTGGCAAAGAGTTGGCCTTGAGAATCATCGCGTTTCGAGAAGGCATCCGTGGGTTTGAAGTTGCATCACAATTATTGGAAATCAAAGGGATCGGACCGAAAAAGTTGAAGGCGATTCAACCATTGATTTCGCTGGAGAGCTTGCCCAAAGCACCTGAAACGAAAGAAAGAGTCTAGATGGGAAACTCAGCGGGAATGTTCCGGCTTGAAGCACCTTTTGAGCCAGCTGGTGATCAGCCACAAGCCATTGAAAGCCTGATCAAGGGCTTTGATTCACATGATCGGCAGGTGCTGATGGGCGTTACCGGGTCTGGAAAGACATTTACAATGGCCAATGTGATTCAAAAAATGCAGAAGCCTGCATTGGTGATATCCCATAACAAGACTTTGGCAGCCCAGCTCTATTCAGAGTTCAAGGAATTCTTTCCAAGCAATTCTGTTCATTATTTCGTCAGCTACTACGATTATTACCAGCCGGAGGCCTATATTCCGCAGCGGGATATTTATATCGAAAAGGATGCGTCGATCAACGAGGAAATTGACCGACTCAGGCTTGCCTCCACCAGTTCACTGGTAAGTCGAAAAGATGTAGTCATTATTGCGAGTGTTTCCAGTATTTATGGTTTGGGTTCGCCGGAAGATTACAAGAGCATGATGGTTTCCTTGGAAAAAGGTCAGACCGTTGACCGCGACGAGATGCTTTCCAGATTGATCGATATCCAGTACGAAAGGAACGATATCGGTTTTGAAAGATCGAAGATGCGAGTCCGCGGAGATTGCGTCGAAATTTGGCCTGCTTACGAAGAATTCGCCTACCGGATTGAATTGTGGGGTGATGAGGTTGATCAGTTGTCGTTTATCAACCCAACTTCTGGGGAAGTGATTACCCAGCAGGACCGTTTGTTCATCTACCCGGCCAAGCATTTTGTTACGCCGGAAGAGCGAATACACGTTGCGATCGATTTGATCAAAGAAGAACTCAAAGAACGCCTGGAAGAACTTCGGGAATCCGGAAAGTTGTTAGAAGCTCAACGCCTCAACGCGAGAACCCGGTTTGATATCGAGATGTTGCAGGAAGTTGGTCATTGCCCGGGTATTGAAAACTACAGTCGTTCGTTATCCGGGCGACGGGAAGGGGAAAAGCCGTCGACGCTCTATGATTTTTTCCCTGAGGATTTTCTCCTTTTCATTGACGAGTCCCATGTGACGGTTCCTCAGATTCGAGCCATGTATGCTGGTGATCGCAGCCGTAAGATGACGCTCGTAGAGCATGGTTTTAGGTTGCCGAGTGCCCTCGACAATCGTCCTCTCAAATTCGAAGAATGGGAAGAAAAAAGCAAGCAAGTTGTTTTTGTATCTGCGACGCCAAGTGATTACGAGCTGGAAAAATCGGAGGGGGAAATTGTTGAACAGATCATTCGTCCTACCGGTTTGCTCGATCCGGTTATCGAGGTCGCTCCGGCGCGTGGGCAGGTCGCTCACCTGCTTACGGAAATTAACCAGCGGAAAACGGTTGGGGAACGGGTGTTGGTCACGACATTGACAAAACGGCTGGCCGAGGATCTTTCGTCTTATCTCAGCGACAATGGAGTCCGTTGTCAGTGGCTTCACAGTGAATTGGATGCCTTCGAACGAATGAAGTTATTGCAAGATCTGAGAAAGGGTGTTCATGAGTGTATTGTGGGAGTCAACTTGTTGAGAGAAGGGCTTGACCTGCCTGAAGTCTCGTTGGTTGCCATACTGGATTCGGATAAAGAGGGTTTCTTGCGGAGTGAAACGTCACTGATCCAGACGATCGGTCGGTCGGCGCGAAATGTCAACGCCAAGGTGATACTTTATGCGGACAAGGTAACTGAGGCGATGCGGGTGGCGATCGATGAAACCGATCGAAGGCGTTCAATTCAGGAGGCTTACAACCGGGAACACGGTATCACTCCGGAAACCGTCAAAAAGAGAATTGCAGAAGGGATTGAATCTGCAGCTGCCGCGCATCGAGAGGCTACAGAATCCGTCAAGAAAGCAAATGCAACAGATGTCGTCACCGTTGAGTATGTCGCGGAATTGGAAGCAGAGATGGTGAGAGCTGCCGAGAATCTTGAGTTTGAACGTGCTGCGGCCTTGCGAGACCGGATTTCACAGTTGGACGACAAAATTGGTGAGCCCTTGGAAGAGGTTCAATTTCAATCTTACCAAGCCAAAGGCCGTAAGGGACGTCGACGGAAGAAAGCAGCCAAAGTCCCTCGCCCTAAGAAGTTCAAGTAAATGATTTCTGGGCTGGGCCAAAGTGAAGTTGGGATTGCTCTGGGTGAGGTGAGCTAGGGGGTTAATCGGAATTCCGTTGGTCACTGGAAGTGTTGTTGAAATTCACGGTTTTGGCCAGAAATCGTTTAAGCAGGATTTGCGGTTTTGCCTCGGTTGTTGCTTTGTTTGCGTCGTCGGTGGTAGACGAAGGCGCCAATAGAAATTAGTGAAAGTGTCGCGAGAGCGGCCGGCTCGGGGACAGACGCGACTGAGATGCCAAACTCGTAGAACTGGATCTCATCATTTGCCCCAGTGATCCTCGCATAATAGGTGCCGGTTTCTAGCAGCCTGGTAATGGTCTCGGATCCTCCAAGGCCATTCATGTTGGAAGTCTCAAGAATGGTAGAGCCATCGGTATCCAGCAGAGTCAAGGTAAGATCATTTTGAGAAGCGGCGTCAAACGTGTTGGAGTCGCTCCCATCTTCCCGTTGAGCGTGATACGTCGGTCCTAAAGGAGTCAGAAGTAGATTCATCTCCTGCTCTCCAGAGATCGTGAATTTGAAGAAGTCGGTGTCAGTCGAGCCGTCAATACTGACGAAATCGATATCACTCATCTCTACAAATGTGTCCGATGCATCTGTACCGATAATGATGTTCTCTGCAGTGCCCAAATCGGTTGCATTACCAGAGGTGTCGTTACCAACACCTTTTTCAAAGCTGTCCCCGTAGAGCCGTTGAGCTGCTAGGATGTCTGCGAATTGTGGGCCGTCAATGGCGACGTTGAAAAATGGTTCTAGCAGAAAATTAGAATCGTTGGAAATCATGTGGTGGATTCCGATGCCGTGTCCGATTTCATGCATTAAAACATTTCGCATCCCAAAATAATTGTCTGTGTCATCTCCATAAAACTCGGAATTATCGGTGTCGATCACCATGTCTCCGTGATCCGGATAATAGTTGTAGGCAAGCGTGTTTGCTCCCGCTTGGCCGTCAATTGAATGGCCTCCGATTCGCATGTCGGCGCGGGTGTTAAGCTCTCCCGTGAAGTGGTTGCTGTTGTCGCGAATTGTTACTCCGTCATCATTCGCTTCGTAACTAAAAGATAAGCCAGAGACTTCGCCCCAACGGTCATAAGAATCTTGGAAGAGTGAAAACCAGGGCCGGTTCGTGTAATCCCCGCCGCCACTTCCACTGCCGATGTTAGTGTCGAGGAAATCGATCAAGTTACTGGGTGAAGCAGCTTCACCGGAGCCACCGCGAATGTTGGTGCTGTCGGGGACAAAGCCCCAGGTTAGATTGGTCGCGTCGCCACGAAGGAGCATTCCTTCATTTTGGGCAGTGGTGGTCCAGCGGTTTCCGACAAAATAACCTTGCGCCCAGCCAGAAGATGGAACTGCCAGAAGCGAAGCGGCAATCATGACAAGAGTAAGGGGTTTTGACATCGGATGCGAGCGCTGGCTGTCAGCTTGGGTAGTATAGGAGTGGTGGGCAATTAAGGGGTTTATTCTCGTCGTTTTGACTTGAAAAAAAAACCAAGCATAGGGGGGAGAAATAAAAAAGCCGCGAAAAATTCGCGGCTTTTTTGGGTTTACTAGTCACCAATCGGTCTAGGGTTTGCCCGGCTTACCCTTTGGCCGAGCTTTCTTTGGGCCTGCCGGAGAAGAGGGGTCTTCCGATTCGTGCGTAATTTCGACTTCGACACCGGCTTCGGCAAGCAATGTGGTGATGGCGTCATCCATGGCATCGCCTCGGACATTCTTGTACCGAATTTTTCCCTTAGTGTCGACGACATAGATCGTTGGCCAGCCGCGAACGTTCCATTTAGCTGAAATGGGTCCGGCGGTTCCTTCAGGTCCATTCCAGAAGCTTCTCCAGGTAATGTTTTTTTGCTTCATGACCTCTTTCAGCTTTTCACGGTCTTTGTCGCTGTTGATGCCGATGAGTGCGAAAGGTTTGTCTGCCAGTTGTTTAACGAGCGACCGCTCGTGTGGGTACATAGCCCGGCAGGGTGGTCACCAGTCGCCCCAAAAATCAATCACAACGACCTTGCCCTTGTAATCGGTCAGGTTGAATTGAACCCCGTCAATATCTTCACCTTGGATATTGGGAACGTCCATTCCAATTTGTAGGCGTTCGAGCTCAAAGATTTCACCTTCAACCATTTTGGCAAGGCTTCTTCGACCGCCGTTTACCATAACGTCTTTGAACTGGGTCGGGATGGATTTGATCAGTTTTATCCCTTCTGCCTTGGTCTTTTCCGATCCAGCAAGCATTTTACCCAGCGCGTAGGTGGCTGGGCCTTTGACCGCATCCAGCTTTGAATCCTTGAGCAAGCCCCGCAAATGTTGGTTGTTTTGTTCGGAGGCCGGGGAGCGACCCATGGCCATCGAAAAAGCCCCCATCTTTTCGGTGTCGCCTAATTTTTACAATAATCGCGACTGGGCTTCTGCTTTAACCATTGGG
>JAZABE010000449.1:0-4065 GCA_036137535.1 Planctomycetota bacterium
CACAGGTTTCGTTGTCCGCATAAGTTCCTGCCCCAACAATCGGTGAATCGCCTACGCGACCAAACTTCTTGTTGGACAAGCCACCTGTAGACGTTCCCGCTGCAAGATTACCAGCGTGGTCCAACGCAACACAACCAACCGTTCCAAAGTAGCTCGGAATTTCAGCTTGGATTACCGGCAACGCTTTTTCAGTTTTTTTAGACCGTTTTGCTTCTTGCTGCCGCTCCCACCGGGCCTTCGTCGCCGGTGTTTGAAAATAATTATTGGGCACCAGTTTTACCTTTTGTTGTTTTGCAAATTCATCCGCACCGGTTGACGACAATAACACGTGACGGGTTTGGGTCATCACTAGCCGCGCCAGCGATATCGGGTTCTTGGCAATGGTCACTCCGGCAACCGCACCACAGGCCCGATTGCTGCCGTCCATGATCGATGCATCGAGCTCAAATTCTCCCTTGACGTTAAATACGGCTCCTTTCCCCGCGTTAAAAACCGGGTCATCTTCCATGATTCGGATTACCGCCTCCACCGCGTCAAGGCTTGAACCTCCTTGGCTGAGAATCCACTGTCCTTTTTTGATCGCTTTTTCCAATGACTGCCTTCGCGCCAAGTTCCTGGCAGCGTTGAACTGGCGAGGCGACGAACCAGCGCCCCCGTGCAGAACAATCGCATACTTGACTTTCCGGGGTTCCAGTTCCTGCTGAATGGATTGGTTGCCTGATTGCTGCTGGTGGTACCGGTCGTCAGCACTTGCTAATTGCCGGGTAGAGAGGATTAGCCCAATCCCCAAAAGGGCAAAACGAATAGATGAATGGGTCGTCAACATGAAAATTTTCCCGAGGTGAATTGAATCTCATCGTAGCCAGTTTCGGCCCAAAGTCGATCCGACCATTTTTGGGGTAAACACAGTTTCACTAAAGCCGGTTTGCGGACGCTAATCTTCCCAAAAAACCATTTGAAATCCCAGTGGGTTCAAGGTTGCGAAAACCATAAAATCCGGTACGATTAAGCCCTTCAAAATCCCTAAATTACAGAGGTTTCTTCCACACTCCCGAAGGAAAACAGCTTGCCCGCACAGTGGCGTTTTGGCGACCCTAGGACATTTAGCAAATCGCTCCTTGGTAAAATACAGGCAATTTATTCGGTACAAGGTTGTGAATTTTTTCACAAAATCTAAAGTGATGGATCAGGAATTTAATTTCTTTTTGCCGAACAGCGCGAACCGACAACCAACAGAAAACCATGGATCCTATTGAGATTAAACGGGGCCTCGATTTGCCGATTGAAGGTGTGCCTCGACAAAAAATTGTCAACGGCCGGGCAGTGTCAACGGTGGCGATTATTGGCGATGACTATGTTGGCATGAAACCGACCATGCTGGTCAAAGAGGGTGACGCCGTCAAACTTGGGCAAGCAGTCTTCGCCGACAAAAAGACAGAAGGAGTCACTTACACTGCTCCGGGCACCGGAAAAGTCATCGCCATCAATCGAGGTTCTAAACGCAAATTCGAATCCTTGGTGATTGAGCTTGATGGAGATCAAGAAGAAACGTTTGATGCTTCCAGCGACTTGCACTCGATCCCCGCTGAAAAGCTTCGGGAAACCTTGCTGAAGTCCGGACTTTGGACCTGCATCCGCACCAGACCCTATGGAAAAACTCCGGCGCCATCGACCACTCCAAGCTCGATCTTTGTCACTGCAATTGACACTCACCCTTTGTCGGCCGACCCTGCGACTATCATCGGCGACGAGCGCGATCATTTTATCAACGGATTGATTGCCCTGACTCGGTTCGGCGTTCCCATTCACTTGTGCAAGGCCAGCGGTGCCGAAATACCCGGTGAAGCCGTCGAAGGAGTCCACGTTCAGGAGTTTTCCGGGCCTCACCCGGCCGGACTAGTGGGTACCCATATCCATTTTGTCGATCCTGTGGGACCCCAGAAAACGGTGTGGCATCTGAATTACCAAGACTTGATTGCCATCGGCCATTTAATGACAACCGGGAGAATCTTGACTGATCGAACCGTTTCCATCGCCGGCCCTCTGGTGGCAGAACCCAAACTTTACACAACACGAATCGGTGCCAGCCTAGATGACTTGCTGGATGAACTGATTGATGAAAACGAAGTTCCCAAACGGGTCGTCTCAGGTTCCGTCTTACACGGGCGGACCTCGGAAACTCCAGTCAATTTCCTGGGACGATTCCACCTGCAAGTTTCAGTGTTGCAAGAAGGAAACCACCGGGAATTTCTTGGTTGGCAGCGACCGGGTCTGGAAAAATTCTCGGTCACCGGAGCTTTCGCGGGATCTTGGTTGGCCAAATTTGCCAAACGGTTCAAGTTCAACACCAATGTTAACGGAAGTAAACGTGCGATGGTTCCCATTGGCTCCTACGAAAAGGTCATGCCCTTGGATATCCTGCCCACCCAACTTTTGCGAGCTTTAATTGCTCGTGATACCGAAGATGCTCAGGCGCTGGGTTGTCTGGAATTGGACGAAGAAGATCTTTCGCTCTGCACGTATTGCTGCCCTGGCAAGTACGAGTACGGTTCAATACTCAGGGAAAATCTGACTCAAATTGAAAAAGAGGGTTAGGCGTGAAGTTCTTACGTGATCAGCTCGATAAGGTTGAGCCACTTTTTGAAAAAGGTGGAAAGCTCGAAAAGCTTTATCCTTTGTATGAAGCCAAGGATACTTTCCTGTTTTCTCCAGGCGAAACCGCAACCGGTAATACTCATGTCCGGGATTCACTTGATCTCAAGCGAATGATGATTACCGTTGTCTTGGCTTTAGGCCCGTGTATCCTGATGGCCCTTTACAACACCGGCTATCAGGCCAACTTGGCTATTGCACAAGCTGCAACCGAGGCGAATGTCCCAGCGGACCAACTGCAACTGGGTGGATGGCGTCCCTGGTTGATGGACTTAGCCGGATTTCATTTTCGATATGACTCTCAGGAAGAACTGGGCAGTTTCTATTCGCCCGGCCTGGTCAATTTTATTTTATGCATGATTCACGGCGCTCTCTATTTCCTCCCGGTGTACGCAGTTTGCATGGCTGCCGGCGGAACCGCTGAATTGATCTTCAGTATTGTCCGGGGGCACGAAATCAATGAAGGGTTCCTGGTGACAGGAATGCTATTCCCATTGACGCTTCCCCCAAACATCCCCTTATGGCAGGTCGCCGTCGGAATTATTTTCGGAGTTGTCGTTGGCAAGGAAATTTTCGGAGGAACCGGCAGAAACTTCCTGAACCCCGCGCTCACTGCCAGAGCTTTCCTGTATTTTGCTTACGCTCCCGACATCAGTGGTGGAAACGTCTGGACCGCCGTCAATTCCAAGATACTTCAGAACGGTAGCTACAAGTTCGACGGTTATTCGGGTGCCACGGCATTGAATGCTTTTGCCGAAGGCGGCGCAGTGAACAATGGTACGCTGGAGATGTCTGCCAAGTTTAATGACAAACTGAACGGTGGGGAAATCGCCGTTGAGTTCACCAATCAGCTAACCTGGTTTGACGCCTTTGTCGGAAACTGCCATGGCTCGATGGGTGAAACCTCCGTCCTGGCTTGCTTGCTAGGCGCAGGTTTACTGATTTTCATGGGCATTGGATCCTGGAAAATCATGACAGGTGTGGTCTCTGGAGCTTTGGTTTTGTCCTTTATTTTCTACACGGCTGCGTCGGAAGCGAGTCCGATGCTGGGCGTGGCTCCGTGGTGGCACCTGGTCATCGGGGGCTTTGCGTTCGGCACAGTTTTCATGGCAACCGACCCCGTGTCTGCGGCGATGACGGATCTCGGCAAATGGATTTACGGTATCTTGATAGGGGCAACCACGATCATGGTGCGGGCGATTAACCCGGCTTTTCCTGAAGGAATCATGCTCGCCATCCTCTTTGGCAATACCCTAGCTCCACTGATTGACTTTTATGTAGTACAAGCAAATGTCAAGCGACGACAAAAAAAGGGAGCTGACGATGCAGAGTAAAGACAGTATCCAGAACACATTTAAAGTTGCCGGTGCACTTTGCGTTCTCTGTTCACTGCTGGTGTCCGTCACCGCGATT
>JAZABE010000450.1:0-2341 GCA_036137535.1 Planctomycetota bacterium
GCAATTGCTCGAAAGGAAAATATCGTTGCCCATCAAGGTGTGTTTGTTGCGGTTGCCGGGCCGAATTTGGAAACGCGGGCTGAATACCGGTTCCTGCGGACAGTCGGTGCAGATGTTGTTGGAATGTCAACTGTACCTGAGGTGATCGTTGCCGTGCATGCAGGAATGCGGGTCGTTGGTTTTTCAGTTATTACCGACATGTGCTTGCCGGACGCATTGAAACCAGCAAATGTCGAAGAAATCATCGCCGTGGCCAATGATGCTGAGCCGAGGTTGACTGCGATGGTTACTGGTGTGTTGGAACTTGAAAAGTAAGTAGGTTTCCGGTTTGCTAATCCAAGTTCAATCGGAGCCTTGAAGATGCTCAATGCCAACGATGCCAGAGTTGCCAGGGCACGCGAGGCGGTTTTGGCCGAATTGCGATCTCGGACAGATCTGCAGCAGCCAAGTGTCGGGCTGATTTTGGGCACTGGTATGGGAGTGGTTTCAAGTGACATTGAAAGACCGGTCGAAATCCCCTATCCGAAAATTCCAGGCTTTCAAGGCTCTACGGTGCCCGGACATTCCGGCTGCCTGTTGTTTGGCAAAATGGGTCAAAAGTCGGTTGTTGCCCTGAATGGCCGCAGCCATTACTACGAGGGTTATCCCACTGAAAAAATCTGTTTTCCAGTTCAGCTGCTGCATTCACTGGGCATCGAGTCCATTTTTATTGGAAATGCAGCGGGCGGAATTAACCCCAATTTTGAAAGTGGACAGGTGATGATGATCGAAGATCATCTGGACTTGATGTTCCGGGGCAATAACGCAATCAATCTTCAAGGCTTTCCACAGGCAAGCTGTATTGATCGTTTGCGCCCAATCGACGCTCCCTACTCGAGCCGACTGAATCACCAGGCTTTTCAAATTGCGGAGCGTAACAACCTTGAATTGAAGACCGGGGTTTACGCTGCCTTGACTGGACCCAATTATGAAACGAGAAGTGAGTACCGAATGCTTGGACGGCTTGGAGCAGATGTTGTCGGAATGTCCACGATTCCCGAAGTTAATACTGCGGTAAGTCTCGGGCTTGAAGTTTGTGGACTTTCTACGGTTACTAATGTTGTGGAACTGGAACGAATTCATAAAACGTCTCACGAAGAAGTTGTTGCGGCCGTAGAATCTGCTGAAAAGACACTCAAAACTCTGTTGGGGGAACTGGTTGCTCTGTAAAGGGGTGCGGGTGGTCCCCCAATCAGGTAACATTGAATTCGTGAAACAGATTATTGCCGTTATAAAACCGTTTCTCGCCGACAAGGTACTGGCGGAGCTTGAGCAGGCACCCTTGGAGGCGATCGAAGTGCAAAGTGTCAGAGGATACGGTCGTCAGAAGAATTACCTTGACCAGTATGCGGACACCGAGTACTCGCGTATTTTTTTGCCAAAAATTGAAATTCGAATGTGGGTTCAGGATTCACGCGCGGACGAAGTTGTCCAGTCAGTAACCAAAATTGCCCGCACGGGAAGAATGGGCGATGGAAAAATATTCGTGGTCCCAGTGGTCCAATACGAATCGATTCGCAACATCTAGTCTGAAAACCAAGAGGACGCTATGGATCGCGAAGAGCTGGTTAAAGCTTTTAAGAGCACGCTTGAGGATTTTCGGGTTTCGCGAGGCGAAAAAGATTCTTTAAAGAAGTTGTTGGCCGAAAGTATTTCTAGCGAAAATGAACGGTTGGTATTGAGAAGTGAGGCCTTCGCCATTGCCAAAAGCGAGTTGATTTCACCGCAATCCAAAGAAATCATGGATTGGCTTGAAGATGTTGTGAAACTGTTAATGGTTCCACAACATAAACAAAAGATCCAATCCGAGGTGGTCTTTAGTACCCGGGAGGACTGTGCTGATCATTTGCAACGCATCATCTCTTCCTGCCGAAAGTCGATAGATGTTTGCGTTTTTACGGTTACCGATGATCGATTATCCAATGCGCTTTTAGAGGCCCACAAACGCAAGGTGGCAATTCGAATTATTTCAGATGATGAAAAGGCGTCTGATGCTGGTTCGGATATTTATCGTCTCAGGAAAAGCGGGATCAGGGTAAAAACGGATCGAGACCCCAATCACATGCATCATAAATTTGCCTTGTTTGATGGCGTGAGACTTTTGAATGGTAGTTATAACTGGACTCGAAGCGCTTCATTGCGTAACGAAGAAAACTACGTAGTGACCAACGAAAAAAAATTAGTACGCGAGTTTACCAGCCATTTTGAATGGCTGTGGCATAATTTTGATTAATCACTTAATCGTCGGGGTTCGCGGATTTCGGCTCCCGATCGATTCCGTATTCTTCAATTTTTCGGTAAA
>JAZABE010000451.1:0-4272 GCA_036137535.1 Planctomycetota bacterium
TGAAACCGCAGCGATTGCTGCCCTGACTGAACATTTTGAAGTCATTTCGGTCACCTTCGAAGACGAAAAAACCATGGAATCCCGAAAAGGAGACAAGCCGGGGTGGCGGATCACTCCCTACGCTTACATTTTGCTGAAAGCCCGGGGACAGGAGGTTGACGTCATCCCTCCTGTGAAACTTGACTTGGACTTCCTTGACACCTCTGGTTACGCTGTTTTGCCGATTGAATCCAAGGCGATCCCGGTGGACACTCAAACCAATCCACCAGATCCCCGTCCAATTCAACAACTTCAAATCACACAAACGCTGGACGAAAGACGCTCCGGAGAAGGAAAACTCGTACTCGAAGTCAAAGCGACCGCTCGGGGATTAATCCCCGAATTTGATGAAATCTTAGACATTCAAGCTAAGGGATTCGAAGTCATTGAAGAACAAGACCAAGGGGTTTCGGTTTCGGCATTTGACTCAGAATCCAATACCATTCAATTAATTACCGAACGGGAATGGCTTCTCGAACTCAAAGCCAAAGACGATGCTGGCAGACCGACTTCGTTTGAATTTTGTAGTGCCCAACAATCCTCGACTCCCATGAAGTATAAACGATACGATGATGCTGATTTGGTTGACGTGGAAAGCCGGGTTGCACTGGACAACCAGTATGGTCAAACGAAAACCGGCTGGCTGATCTGGCTGGGAATTGCAGCGGTAGCAACATTCTTCGGCATCCTGACCGCAAGGTCTCGTTTTCGGCGGCCAGCTCTGGCACCTGCTTTCAAGTATCACCGGCCTTCGAAAATCACCCCTCTGAGCGTGATTAGCCTGCTTAAAGAAATTAAGAATGACGAAAATCTGGAACCAGATCAAGCTAAACAGTTGGAATCCGTCATTCACGAAATCGAAAAGCATTTCTTTTCGTCTCAATCCGCAGAGGCACCCGATCTAGACAAAGAAACTGACCGCTGGTTATCGTTGGCCAATTGATTTTTCAGCAAAACCGATTCAGGGGTTTTTGAACAGCCAATCATCAATCACAATTCTGCATTCTTACCGCGCCCTAACTGATTTTGGGATCCCCTCTCGAAACGTTAAGATCGCGACCATCTGCCTGGTACCTGTCGGATCGTCCAAAAAACTAATGGAGGCCCAATCACCTCTGTTCAGTTGAAATCCTTGAAAAAGATCTATTTTATACGGTGGTTCCACCGCGAAATCCTGTGTCCCGCGTGGATTTTTCGAGGAACCGTACGATCTCCAACTAAACTAGAAGCTCACACTTTTTTTCCTCTTTAACTCACAACCACTTCATGTGCCCAAGACCGTTACGTTTCGAACGGATGGAATCCAAAGACCTCTTGACACTACTGTGGGTCGATCAAGATATCGATGTTGGCCCTGGAAGTTTTCGTCAAGCTATTGAAACCGCTAATCGCGATTCCAGCATCGAACTCATTCAAATTGCACCCGACGTCGATCGCATTCGCCTGAAGGAGCCAATCAAATACACCGGGACCCAAAAATTAACCATCGAAGGGTCCGGTGCGACGATCACTCCTGCAGGATCCGCGCGATGGGGAACATTCAATCTTTTGTCTTCAACTGGCGGCTGTGACCTTCATTTGAAGAATCTCAAATTAGCCAATGGTTCCAATGGATTATTTATCCCACTTCCCAGCGATGCCAATGGCACGATCAACATCACTCTGGAACGTGTTATCCTGAGAGATAACCACCACTGGGGACTCCACGTCGACGATCACCGGGAAACGTTTGAGGACGAATTTGGGAATAATTCGGCCGCCCGGATCAGTCTTGAATTTAAGCATTCCCGCACCTGGAATAATGGTTCTCCAGAATCTGAATCGGGGGGAGTGTTGGTGGACGAAGGCGGAGACGGAGACATTCACTTCCGCTCAATTCGTTCTTGGTTTTCGAACAACAGTCACGATGGTGTCAAGTTGGAGGAACGGGGTCCGGGTGCTATTCGGTCTTTCATTCGGTTTTCCAAATTCCAAAGCAATGGAATTCACTCGGAGCAGGGCGAAGGAAATGGTTTTGGTGCCAAAGAACAGGGAGGTGGCCAAAATTGGTTAACTTCACGGGACAGTGAATTCCTACACAACCAGGGAAAAGGAATTCAGCTCAACGAACTACAAGGGGGTGGCTTAACCCTCGAATTGAATCAGGTTCGCTCCCTTCACAACGGCGGCGAGGGTCTTCGCGTTCGGGAGGAAAATGCTGGGGAGCTCAAAGCCCAATTACACGACTCGCAATTTGATCACAACCACGAGCAGGGGTTCAGCCTGGTAGAAAACGATAATGGATCCATGGAGGTTGTACTCCAAGCGGTCGCCAGCACGGCCAACGGGCGAGAAGGCGCTAGTTTACGAGAGTCAGATCTTGGTGATTTACAGGCACTCGTTCAAGAGGTCGCATTAAAAGAAAATGCCTTTTGGGGACTGCAAATCACCGAAGAAAGCAAAGGGCACTTGAACGTTGATTTTGTCGACGTTTCGGGTTCCGAAAACGGTTTTGGGCAAGATCGTTCCCAGGGGACCTTCGTCAACCGGGATACCCTTGCGGTCCATGAATACAGCGAGGGGAACCTTACCGCAACCTTCAACGGAATCGACATTCAGCAAACCGCGGCGGATGCAATTGAAATTATCGAATCTGGTCACGGGCATTTATCCCTACAGGCACAAGCGGTTGAGATTCAAGACACCGGCCTGGACGGTTTTCATGCGGAAGAGAAAAACGAGGGAACTCTCTATCTGCAAATGAATCAAATCAAAGCGAGTGAAATTGGACAAACGCCGGAACTTAAAAACAATCTCCCTGGATTTAAAAAAACATCCAGTGGCATTGCCATTGCCGAACAGGGATTGGGGCACTTGGAGACTAGCCTCGCAGAAATTGAAATCATGAATTCTTCAGGCAACGGCATCACCCTCACGGAAAAGCAACTGGGGGATATCCAGGCAAGTACAGACCGACTCACACTTCGGGAACTGCAGCAAAACGGAGTCGAACTGAAAGAAGGCAACGAGGGGAGCATTACCGCAGTCATCACCAATCTGCTGGAAGCCAAACACGTGGATCGGGCTATTAATGTGCAAGAAATGGAAGGAGGCAACCTGACGTTTCATGTCAGCAATGCGGACATTGCTAACACGATGGACACCGCCATACATGTTGAAGAATTTAGCAATGGTGATGCCTTTTACCATGCCAATCAGCTTCGACTGGCCGACTGCGCGAATAACGGCCTTCGTTTGAATGAAAATTATATCGGCAACCTGATTATAAAACTCAGGGATATCACGGGATCCGGTATTAACGACGGCAATGGAATCCACGTGCAAGAAACCGGATTTGGTGAGATTAACTTCCGATGCACTTCAGTCGAATTTTCAGACGTTTTTGGCGATGGAATTTCAATCGAAGAATTTGGACACGGTAGCATCCATTCCGAAATCATCGACACCGGCATCCTGGGTGCGCTTCGGTTGGGAATGAACGTCGAAGAACATTCCACCGGCGACACCGTTTTGGACCTCACAAACTTCCGAGCCGTTGCCTGCAATGAAAATGGCGCAAGATTTTCCGAGTATGACCAAGGCCTTCTCCAGATCAACGTCGCCAGTGCTTCTTTGGCCGGTTTAAATTACGGCATCGTCCTGGAACAACTGGGAGCCGGTGACGGATTCGGCACGTTCAATTCAGTGCTTTTGGATGGGGGATTGGCACCTTATCAGTTCCGAGGGATGACTTATGTCAACTTTGGCTAAAACCTGATTTAGACCAGGATGGTTCAGGGCTCTTCAGCCAAAACCGGCTCGCTGTGTATTTTAGGGCTTTCATTGCTTCCCACTTCATTCCATCCTTTCAGCCACAACTGGGTTCAAACTCGGGCGGACCCTTAAATCCAACAACTTTCTGCTGGTGCGACATTTTGTCGTTCCCCAACCGAGCGGCCTTCCGCTAAACTAAGTCGTGCCAAGCGTGGGCCTTCAACCCGAACCGGCAACGTTTTTCCTTGGACATTTCGAAAGGACGTTAAAAGTGTTTATCCGAACCGTGATCCTACTGGTCGCACTCAATCCTTCATTTTCAAGCAGCAACGGCGCTTTCGCGCAGGAAGGGCAACTCCAAGGTCACAATCAAAAAATAGCGTGGTTTGGAACCTGGAAAGGCGGTCTTGCCGAAGCTCAACGCACCGGCAAACCCATTCTTCTTCTTTCGGCGGCACCCCAGTGCCACTCCGTTCCGGG
>JAZABE010000452.1:0-1425 GCA_036137535.1 Planctomycetota bacterium
TGACGAAAAAGTTCAACCTTGATAATAAATACACAAACACTCCCTTTGCAACAAACACCCCGAAAATTGGCGGCTCTTTTAACCAAGATATACTCGCCTCCCGAATTGGCATTGGACAACTCCGTTCCCGGCACCCACCACTTTTCCAGGTTCATTGGTTCCCCTCTCCCGGTCGCTCCCAGAAGCTTTCGCCGATTGCAGCAGGGCCAGTTACCTTTGCCCGCTACCAACGCGAAAATGGCGGTTTTCAAAGGGGGATATTATGAAAACACGACAATTTCATTCCGACCACTCGCAAGTCTCCGAAATCGGCATTGGCACTTGGCAAATTGGCGTCGCCGAATGGGGTGAGGTCAGCGATCAACAGGCCATTGACACCCTCAACGTCGCCGCTGATTCCGGGGTCACACTGATTGACACTGCAGATATCTACGGAACAGGCCGCAGCGAACAGTTGATCGGCAGGTTCCTCGCAGAGCAAAAGAATTCCGACCGGTTCACCGTGATCACTAAATTTGGTCGGGGATCCAGCCCTGGCTGGCCTGACAATTTTCAACTAGCGTTTACTCGTCCGCTGGATCGTCGGTGGTTTCACCAAGCTTGGCTTCGAGTGCCTCGATCCTTTTCTTATTGCCTTCGGATTGCCAAAACGCGCGTAAGCCAAAAATTGCCCATACCACGGTTAGTATTTCAAATACTGTCCACTCCATGATTTACTCCAACACAACAAGGATCAATAGGCCAAGCCTAACCCATCCAACATCGGTCGTCAATTTTCACCCGGCGTTGACTCGTCCGCTGGATCGTCGGGTTTGTTTGAGTTTGGTTGTCATCGTTTCCAATTGCACCCGACAAAATACCCATAGGGAATAAATATTAACCAAAGAGTCACCACCAAACACGGAGCACCGATACAAACAAAATTAGGGCCCGAAACCGGGTTGTAAATCACCCAAATGAACCAAACTAGCCCTACCGCTAATCCAAAACAAAACCCAACGAAAGCGCCGAGAGAACCGGTCTCTTGGCTACTGTTTTCTTCCCATTTACGCATTAACAAAAATTTCCAGGAAACAGCGAACAATAACACCAACCCTAACCCATCCAATATCGGTCGTCAATTTTTTCACAGCGGGGCCCTTTGAAGGAACAAACCCACAGGTACATCCGGCGAAACCCCCAAAAAAACCAAGAATTTATTTGATCGTTTCCCGTGTTTGCTTACCGCGGTACCCGGTAAGCAAGCATGACTAGTCGGTTAAGCTCGTCCGGTGTCTCCCAGATTGAACTCCCTTGGGATCCTGGGTCGGGTCCGTTAAACCCGGCCGCTTTTAGATCGCTTATAATCACGAAGTCGTAACCCGCTATCAGGAAGGAATAATATGAAATCAATTCACACACTCGCAATTTGCGCCACTATCTTCT
>JAZABE010000453.1:0-2791 GCA_036137535.1 Planctomycetota bacterium
CGGTTTTAAACCTACAACACGACGGGGTACCGGGACCGGTTTTTTAATTTTTGGAAAAAAAAAAGCAACCTTAGCGAGATCGCGATTTTTCAAATCAGCGACTCTGCTTGGATTTGTCCCAAACCGTTACCAATCTTGCATCGCTTTTGAACCCAGCAGGCCTCAACCTCCCGAAGGCGCCGACCACCAGCCAGCCCTCCGTCAACCGTCCTGAAAACACTAAGCTATGGACGATTATTGGGGCGATTTTCTCGAGTTCCTGGGCTGTAATGCGTATAATCGACCACGCGCCAACGACCGTCACTCTCTTTTTCAAAATTCAGAAAAATATCTCTCAGGGCGTTTCCTGAATACCCTTGTGTCTCGACATTCACAAACACTCGAAATTCGGCGGTCGCCCGCTTTGGGTTGTTTTCATCGATTTTGATTTGATGGAAAGCAAGCAGTTTACACAGGTCAAAATCATACCGGGGCATCTCATGCCTTGCCCGAGAAACAATTTCCGGTTTCGTTTTGGAAATCATCCGTAGCAAGGATTGAACATTATTGTTCTCAACAAGATTAGCCAACGTCCGAACTGTCTGCTCCACCTCTTCTTTGGGCGTTTGAACAGACCATTCCACGATCAAGGCCAGGGCAATCAAGCCGGTGACGATCCCACAACCGATCCACAGCCGTTTGTCTTGAAAATGAAACGCCAAGACATAAATTGGAACGGCAAGGAACAGGCCATAGCCGACAATTTGCAGGCTGTTTTCATAAAGAACATTCAGCATGATTCCTCCCCGTTAACCATCCAACCGGCAAGATACGGCCTTATAAATACGGTCTGGCAAGACAATCCCGTGATCTCTGGGCGGTTGCTCCACCTTTATTTGCAGAATAATCATTGATTCAAAAGCGCCAACCTTATTGCCAAAAATCAATCAATGGAAACAGCATTCCCCCAAGAACATGAAACCGCCAGCTACAGGGTGATCTTCTGGCCCTGTCTGGCGATCCTGTAGCCACGAGATTTCAGCTCGATCGACTCCTGGGAGTTTCTCTGAAGCAACCGGTTTGTGTGGTTCAGATGAATGAAATGGATTTTTTCTTTTTCGGAGGCCGCAAGTTTATCGAATCGTCTCATACTCTCGGTAACAAAGGGATGCGGGATTTTGGACAGATCGCGACCCGGAAGTTCCTTGCCGTCGAAAAAAGTCCCATCTAACAACGCAAAATCAACCTTCTTGATCTCTTCCTCGATTTGAGTTTTCCATCGTTCCCATTTGTCGATATCCGGCAGAAAAAGCAAACGCTTGTGAGGACCCTGGATCCGAAAGCCAACGGTCTCCGAAAACTCGTCTCGATGGGGAACCCGAATTGGAGTTAGCGAAATGCGGCCCACTTTGGTTTCCGCATTGGGTGTCAGCCGATGCAAAACAATATTCTTCAATTCGACTAACTGGCTCCAAGGGCCATTGCCAATCAAGAATTCCCGCATTCTTGGCATCACGTAGACCGGTGTTGCCTGAGTGCCTTCAACCTCGCGGCCCAGATGCACCAATCCCGCGTAGTGTCCGATATGAGCATGGGTTAAAAAAATGCCTGCCGTTGAATAATTGCCTGCCTGATCATCCAACAGGAGTTTTAACAGATGCATCTGATCTGGATAATTCGGTGTGCACTCTAACATGATCTTGGTCTTCGATTGAGTGTCAATAATTGCAATACTGGTGGCAAATCTTCTGCTGGAAAAGTCTTTCCAGGCCGTTCGGCAACAGTCTTTTTGACAGTTCGATTGAGGAAAACCGGCATCTTGAGCATTCCCGAGCACGGCGACAAAAACGTCGTTGGCCGGGCTCTCAAAAACAGTCCTTCCCCCGAACATAATCATTAATAGGCAGAGGGTCATAGGCAGAACCGGTTGTGCGTACATATTTGAATTTCCTTTTCCCGTTGCGTAAGCTCTGAATACCACTGTCCTACTTGGATTGTTGCCCAAAACTGCAAGAATACAACTCACGCTTCATGTAGACGATATCCAAATGCCCGATTTTGATGCTTTACTGTTGGTTTCCTTTGGCGGACCCGAAGGACCGGCCGATGTCATTCCATTTCTTGAGAACGTCCTTCGCGGCAAAAATGTCCCGCGTCAACGAATGCTCGAAGTGGCCGAACATTACCAGCAGTTTGGGGGCGTTAGCCCGATCAACAAACAAAATCGAGCATTGCTCAATGCAATCCAAGAGGAACTCGCATCTCACGACATCCCGTTACCGGTTTACTGGGGCAACCGGAATTGGCACCCTTTTATTCCTGAAACGTTACAGGAATTGAAACGAGATGGCCACCGGAACATTTTGACTTTTATGACTTCGGCTTACAGTAGTTACTCGGGTTGCCGTCAATACCGGGAGGACTTGGACCGGGCGCAAAAAGACCTCGGGGACGTTACCCTAAAATTCAACAAGCTCCGGGTCTTTTACAATCACCCGGGATTTATTGAATCGTTTGCCGATCATTTATCAAAGTCTTTGGCCCAATTTGACACCCCCGAATCGGTTCGTGTTCTCTTCACGGCCCACTCGATTCCCATTGCCATGGCAACCCATTGCCAATACGAGTCCCAGTTACAGGAAGCTTGCCGCTTGGTTTGTCAAACACTGGACCACTCTTCGTTTGAACTGGTTTACCAAAGCCGTAGCGGACCACCCAATCAGCCTTGGCTTGAACCCGATATCTGCGATCGCATCCGGGAATTGAAATCCGAAACTGATTTGACATCCGTGATCATCGCACCGATTGGCTT
>JAZABE010000454.1:0-16831 GCA_036137535.1 Planctomycetota bacterium
GCCTTCAATGATTTGGGTCCCTCCAAAAACCACGATCGTTTCTTCAATATTATGCTCAGATAACATGATTTGTGGCTTAAGAAGCTCCAATTCCAACCGCAAGGGTCGCAGTTCACTGCGGCCGATAAATTCGAGGTCTTTGTAAGCTTTTTCATAACTCGGGTGATTCATGATTTCTTGAAGGCGTGCTTCAAGTTTTGGATCGTTCATCGATTCTCAATTTAGGGTTAAAGGAATTTTGATATTGGATGTGTTGATGCTGCAATTGAATCAACTTTTTGGGTGATTTCGGGGGCTTCCATAAGGGGTGGAGCATGATGGGGTTTTATTCGAGCGTCAATGACCAGAGGGCCTCGGCAGCCCCAATGTTTGTTTTCTAAAAAAATTTCGACTCCATTGATATCGATTGCTGGCCCCCTCGATGCATAAACACGACGCTGGATCTCGGCGATCTCCAAATTGGGATCCACTGGATTTTCGTATTCAATCAGTCGGCCGTGTTTCTGGAGATCAGACACCAGCTGTAAGGTGGATCGATGATTCATGAAAAAATGCGTTTCCTGTAAATTATTCGATTCCTTTTCAACAATCTTCCCTCGAGTTCCGTACCCGAAGCAATATCACTACAATAACGGTTCATTGGTTATTTATTGAAGGTTCTTTTGACGTAATAACTCCGGGGAGCCAGTGACAAAATTTATCGAATTCCGTCCTTGCCTTTTTTCTTGCAATTCTCATGACCCAAGTACTCAAGTGTGAACAGTCAATTTCAACTGTCGATGCCGATGCCCTAATGGTTGGCTATTTTTCGGACAGGTTTCCAGATTATACCAATGAACTCTCTACGGCTATGGAAGATTTTGTTGGCAACTTGGTGAACAATGGCGACTTTGATGCAAAGCCCAATGATGTTGTCACGATACCCTATCCCGCAGGGATCAAAGCAAGTCGTTTGATTCTGGTAGGACTGGGTGAAGAAAAAGAATACAACGCAAAAACTGCTTTTCGAGCGGCCGGTGCAGCAGCCAAATCGACTGCTATCAAGCCCCGTGAAACGGTTGCAATGTTCTTTCCAACCCCGTTCATTTCGGACGCGGTTGCTGGCACGCTTGTGGGAAGCCAGGGACAGGATATTTTTCGCAGTGAAGCGAAAATAACGCCGTTTCAATCTCTCCTGATCGCAAATGCCACTGATGATGCGATCCGGGCTGGTGAGGTTCTGGGACGGGCCACGAATACTGCACGGAACTTAGTCAACCAACCACCCAATCTCTTGTTTCCGGAAACCTTGGCCGAAACGGCTTCCCAGATTGGGCAGCAGGCTGGGTTTGAAGTGGAAATCTGGGATGAAAAGACTCTAGCGGAAAACGAATGTCGAACCCTGCTGGCGGTGGCGCAAGGATCGATCAAAAAACCACGGATGTTGATCATGCGTTACCAAGGAGCTGGTGATGGTAAAACGCTGGGATTGGTTGGAAAAGGGGTTACTTTTGACTCTGGAGGTTATTCCCTCAAGCCGACCGATGCCATGTTTGACATGAAATGCGATATGGGTGGAGCGGCCACGGTTATTGGCGCTATGCAAGCCATTGCTGAGCTCAAATTGCCGATCAATGTTTCAGCTTATTGTGGTTTGGTGGAAAACATGGTAAGTGGTTCTGCCTACAAACTCGGTGATGTCATTAAGTCTCGTAATGGCAAAACGGTGGAAATTCACAATACCGATGCGGAGGGGCGTTTGGTGTTGGCGGATGTTTTGGACGTTGCGGTCAAAGATGGCGTTTCAAATCTTATTGATTTTGCAACACTAACGGGTGCCTGCATGATTGCATTAGGAACGGATTGTGCCGGGTTGTTTTCAAACAACCAAGAATGGTGTGATCAATTCAAGTTTGCATCAGACCAGGTCGGCGAAGATACGTGGCAGCTTCCAATGACGCCAAACTTTTCAGAACAAATTAAAAGCAATGTTGCAGACATCAAGAACATGGGCAATGGCCGCTGGGGCGGTGCGATTACGGCCGCAAAGTTTCTTGAAGAATTTGTCAGCGATGTTCCTTGGGTGCACGTGGATATTGCGGGACCTGCCTGGTCGGATAGCCCCAAAACGTGGATCGATGCCGGGGGTTCAGGTTGCTACGTCAGGACGCTGGTTCAATTGGCAAGTCAATATTAGGCATTGCCAGCTTCGGGTGAATTTGCCGCAAGATTGCCCGTTCGAAAAGCATGGGCCATTGATTTAGGGACTTCTGCTTCTGCTAAAACGAATTTTGCCCGGTTAGCGGCAACCTCTGCAATCATTTCCTGTTCCTGGGCAATGGCTTCCGCTCGCCGTTGTTCTGCACGGGCGCGGGCTTCACGGGTTTCTGCTTCGGCCTGATCAGCCTGAAGACGCGCGCCAATATTGTCACCCACGTCAATGTCGGCAATGTCGATAGATACAATTTCAAAGGCTGTATGGGCATCGAGACCTCGTTCCAGGACTGCTTTTGAAATGCGATCAGGGTTCTCCAATACATCCTCGTGAACTTCAGACGATCCAATCGAAGAAATAATGCTTTCACCAACCCGGGCAATTACGGTTTCTTCGGTTGCGCCACCGATTAACTGTTCTAGGTTGGTTCTTACCGTTACACGAGCTCGGATTTTCAGTTCGACACCGTTCTTGGCAATGGCGCTGAGGTAAGCCTTGCCACTTCGTTGTGGATCGGGGCAGTCGATGACTTTGGGGTAAACACTGGTTTTCACAGCATCCAGTACATCGCGGCCTGCCAAGTCAATTGCGGCAGCCCGATCAAAGTCGAGATTAATTTGAGCTCTTTGGGCCGCGATAATCGCGTTGATCACTTTCATCACATCGCCGCCGGCGAGGTAGTGGGCTTCCAGTCGAGAAGTCGAAATGCCGTCTTCGCGACCAATACTCAGGCCTGCTTGGGATGCCATGATTTTTGCGGTAACAATCACCACGGGCCGAACCTGGCGGAAACCCATCCCGATTAAGCTTGTCATCGCCACATCGGCTTGAGCAAAATACGCTTGCAGCCAAATTTTCCCATAAGCAAAAAACGCAATCGCCAAGGCAATTAAGATAAGAATTCCCAGAACAACACCGGCCACTAGGGCAAGCATCATTGGCTCATCGCCTAACCGATCGAGAAAGGGTTTTTCTTGTGCGAACAACTGTGCGATCATGGGATAATACATGGCTTGGCCACTAATCTTTCAAATCAGACTTTAAGCGGGGTGACTGGATTCGACTATCGAATCCCTCTCAATGATAGCCAATTCAAATCGCGGGAAAAAGTAACCTGCTCCGAGAGGTTGCAGAAAACCTGCATTTTTAATGTTAGATTTTCTATTCTCGCCGGTTTCTGTTGACGAAAAGACCCGTTTCCGAGAGCCATGATTCTTTGGGCTCGGGGTGAACAATTCTCCGAGGCGTTTCAAAATTTTTGGTTGGCTCGTCTGGTTAGTGATTTCGAGATGTAATATCACACACAATTCATTGAGGAACATGCTCTCTGCCCGGAAACCGTCCAAACCCGGGCAAGATGTCCGGCCGAAGCGGCCAGTTTTAACGGCGTTAACCAGTTAATACAAAGGGTTTAAAAGGGGTTTTCTGTTTCAAAGTTCTTGTCGATCAATCGGTTCCGCAGGCATTCGCCCGGTAGATGGAAATAGATCCAGTTAACGTGTGAAAGACTCTTTCTTCCAGGATGTTGTGGAAGCCAATTTTTTGTAAGCAGTCTGGAACGAATCCTTCTGCATTAGGTTGCGTATTCGCTTTGCCGTCGACGGTTTGGACAACAATTCGAAACAATAATTTCATCAACAATGAACCTTGGATCCCATAATCGGCAATACAAATCACTCCAGAGTCACTGAGCAAGTCTTTGGCACAGGTCAAAACTTCCCGTTTGACAGAATTGGAAAGGTGGTGCAGCACCAGGCTGGATACGATCTTGGAAAACGTTCCCAGCTTTTTCCTGGACGCTTCGTTAACAAAACCCTGTTTCCAGTCGATCTTGACTCCTGCTTGTTCTGATTTTTTCCTAGCCTTGGCAAGCATCTTCACATCCGGATCAATTCCAACCACAGTGCAGCGGGGCTGCTTTTGCTTGAGCAAAACAGCGAGAGATCCGGTTCCACAACCGATGTCCAGGATCCGGTCTTCTGGCGACACGTCTAGGCTATTGATCAAGTGATTTCGCCAAGATTTTTCGCGAGTGAACAGGCGCACCGCGAGATCATAGATCGGAGTCAGTGCCGGGTAACCGAGCGCCGGGGTAAAATCTTGTGAATGTCGCCATTCTGACATTGCTCTTCGGTGCCGCGCCGTGATTGAAGGTTGAGTTTTCAGGTCTGTGGTCTTGGATTCTTGAAAAGATTTTAATTGATTTCGATCGAGTAAAGGTCTTTTTGGCCTTCACGTTCTCCCACCCACACAATGGTTTTTCCATCAGGGCTCCAGCAGGGGTAGTCATCGACTTCTGGGTGCTTTGTCAACTTCCGTACATTACTTCCGTCAGCGTTCATGAGATAAATATTGTAGTGCCCATTGCGAATAGCAGTGAAGGCAATCTGTTTCCCATCCGGTGAAAAACAGGGATGGGTTTCCAGTCCTTTGGATTTGGAAACATTGACAGGCATGGAGCCATCGGAATTCATGACAAAAATATCAAAGTCACCATCGCGTGATGATGAGAACACAATCTGTTTCCCATCCGGTGAGTACTTGGGGCATCCATTGACACCTTCGCTATTGGTTAAAAGCAAATTCGATTTTCCGTCCTTGGACAGAGCCTGTATTTGCTGGGGTCCATTTTGGTTTGGAAACGCAAAGATGACATTTTGGCCGTCAGGTGCGTAGCTGATATTTCGAATGCCTGCAAAACCTCCACCTGGATTGTAACTTGTCGATTTCCCAGTGATTTTGTTTTCCAAAATGATCTCGAAATGCAAGTTCCCGTTATTGCGAAGAAAAGCATAGATATCAGGATTTTTCGAAAACGATGCCATTAACTCAGACGTGTTTGCGGCTCCATGGAACCGGACGGGCTTAGGTTTATGCCCCGGGGAAAAGGGGACCTTCATCAGGCAAAGTTGATTGAATTTCTCCAGCGAGGTGTAAACAATTGACTTTCCATCGTCGACAAAAACGGGATCGTGTTTAAGACGTCCATCAAATGTGATTTTTGTCACTTGGTTTTTATTGGTCTGTCTCTGGGAGACGGTCGCGTTTTGGTCCTCAAGGCACCCTGAGTCCGAGCCCAAGACCCGGGCGCTAAAAATTGTCAAAACCAATAGTGATAGTAACGTTCGCATTTTAAACCAAATCGCTGATCAACTCGCCATCTCGCAAAACATCCAACTCTGCCCTCACAATGCTATTAATACCCATTTGGTCCAGCAAGGTTGCACCCACAGCTGTTGGTTTGACGGGGTCGGTCACAGGGAGAGCCGCTTTGGCGTCACTTTGACCGATGACTCTTCCGGGTTTGATGCCGGCACCCGCCCAGATGGAAAAAAAACATTGCGGCCAATGATCTCGTGCAGCCCGGTTGTTGATTTTGGGAGTGCGTCCAAATTCACCCATGCAACAAACCAGTGTTGTGTCCAGCAGTCCACGGTCTTCTAAGTCATCCAGCAATGCCGATAAGGCACGATCAAGAATCGGGCAATGTCGGTTTGGAAGCATGTCGAAATTGTGGATATGTGTGTCCCAACCAAAATCGGTATTAGGCGTTAAGGCTTCCACGTATTCACTCCAATTGACATGAATGTAGGGGACTTCCTTTTCCGCCAGTCGGCGTGCAAGTAATAAACTCTGGCCGAATGAAGTTTGCCCGTATGCATTTCGAACTTTTTCAGTTTCTTTGGAAAGGTCGAGCGATTGCAGTGCTTGCGGGGAAGTTAAAAGTGAAATCGCCTTAGATTGAGTCGTTGACCAGTAATTCGCTTTTGGGTTGTCAACTGATTTTTGGATCGTTTCCAGTGACTTGGTTAAGGTAGACCGCTCTTGAAGTCTCTCGGGTGAAAGGCCTTTCAGAACCTTAAGCGCTGGAACATTGACCTCACCCATTTCATTGCAATCGATCATGAAAGGGTCGTAAGCTTTTCCCCATCGTCCTCCACCATACCCCTTGATAGGTCGAACGACATCTCGCGGAACTCCTTTCCCCAGCATAAGGTACGGTGGAAACTCTTTTTCTCCGAAATGACGTGCTGCAATTGATCCAAAGCAGGGGTGGACAGGTTCAGGGTTTTCCTTGTAACCGGTTGTGGCAACGGTTCCTGCTCCGGGATGGCCTTGGTCGAGAGAGACATTACTCCGAACAAGAGAGAATTTGTCGGTTCGAGCAGCTAGTTTGGGAACGAGTTCCGAAAAGCGAATACCTGGAATGGTGGTACCGATGGTTGAGAACGGACCTCGGTAATCTATCGGTGCCTCTGGCTTGGGATCAAACGTATCCAAGTGGCTGGGTCCACCCCAAAGAAAGATGAAAATAACCGATTTTGCTTTGGCGGATGAGACTGAGATTGGTGAATGGCCGCTGAGGTGTGACGCACCTACAAACGGCAGGGCGGCCGACGCGGTCAAAAATGAGCGGCGGGACAGGCCATGGCAAGAGTTCGATTGAAAGTCACCAATCTTGAGCATTTACTTATGTTAAACCAGAGTTCATCTAAAAGCAGCATGACAATTTGCACCGATTTTATCAAATCAACAGCTTCTCAACGATATTATTTTTGATCCGGTCCACTTTGACGCGGGGAAGTTCTTGGTGAATTTTTCGAAAACTGCTCTAATCTACTTCGTCTCAGGAAAGGAAACATATGGTTCGTTGTTTGATTGTGATTGCACTGTTGATGTTCTGTAGTGGTTGTTCGAAGGACTCTCACGAACAGGTTGCTAAGGAATACCTGGGCGTGATGGACCAACTCGTCACTTCTTGCGATTCTATTTCCGACCCTAAATCGGCGGAAACCGCAAAAGAAAAAATTGGTATTTTGCTTGAAAAGCTTAAGGCTCTCAAATCGCGGTCGGAAAAACTGGGTGATGCAGATGAAACCACGAAAACAAAAATAGAAAAAAAATACCTCAGCGAGCTGGACACACTCACCGCCCGGTTTTCAGAGACTTTTCAGAAGATCGATGGGGAAAAGGAAGTCGTAAAAGTACTGGAATCAGAATTTAAGACGCTTGCGAACCTAGTGAATGCTCGTCCATTAAATTGAAGTCTGCGGCGTTGTTGATTGGACAGAGCCCGGGGTTCCGGTTGACACTTATCAGTGACAAAAGTGAAAGATTCTTTTGAAAGTTTGCAATTATTCAGGTTGCCGGGAACTTTCGAAGATTTGGGATTTACCTTTTGTTTTGAAGTAATTTCGTCAAAAGTAATCGCCGTGAAGCCTTCGTTGTTCAGGTTGGTTTTCCAATTTCGCTTGACGTCTTTCGTTTTGCGCAAAATACTGCCTGAATTGGCGAGCAAGTGAACTGGCGATCTTTCTGTAGAAGATGAAGCACTTTCGGTATTATTTTGGCATTGTAGTTTGGTGTGCTGCCCTTGTGGGCAGTGCCGTAATACCGGTGGCGTTATCTGATAACAATTGGGTTCTTTCACTGGGTCGAGTCTGGAGCTATCTTCAAAACGAAAGACAGGTCGTCGTTGTCAATTTTGACCAGTCGCTTTTTGTCAAAGAAGGCGACCCTGTTTACCTGAAAACCGAATTTGGCTGGAAACGGATTGGGCAGGTCATCAGTGAACAATACACCGAGGATGGTTTTCTCCAGCCAGTCCGGTCCGTAACGATCGCGTTTTTTGGAGATGCCCCTCCGCTTCAGTCGGGTGATGGCTGTTTTGTGACCTTGCATGAAACTCCCGGTTCTTTTGAATGGGCGCTTAAACGGTTGTTCCCCAAGTCTAAACGCGACCGAATGCTTGCTGACCTCAAGCTTACTTTTGAACAACACCAGCAAGAAATTATTGGAGGATTCACGCCGATCGTAATGGATTTGGTCCGCGAGATTGGTTTAGTCCTCCAGGAAGATTTGCGAAATGCACTAACATCCCAGCGGGATAAAATTGTAAAAATTGCCGCAAGGTACCAAGAAGGTTTTGTCGAAAAACGGCTTGTCCCGTTACTGAAAGAAGAAATATGGCCGATCGTGGAAAGGCGTTCTCAACCCATACTAAACCAGGTGGGAAGCGAAATTTGGCAGAGAGCATCGATTTGGCGGTTTGGTTGGCGATTGGCCTACGATAAATTTCCTTTAACCAGTAGTAATCTTGTTCAGCAAGAATGGACTCGTTTTGTCAAAACCGAGGCAATGCCGGTTGTGGAAAATCACGCGGATGATTTTTTTCAGTTGGCTCGCAACGTTATGCGTGAAATTGCTGCAAACGAAGAAGTCAAACGGGCAGGGAAAGACGGTGTCGATCAATTGCTGAAAGACCAGGAAATCAAATCACTGATTTCTGAAACATTATGGGAAGTGCTTTTTGAGAATGAACGACTCACGAAACTGATTAAGGAAAATTTGGAAAGTGAGCGGACGATTGATATCGTCCGCTCCACGAGCCAAAAATTCGAAGACGAGATCCGGAAAATTGGCGACCGTATCTTTGGCACTTTCGAAGGTGGAATTACCAAAGAATTTGCTGGGGTTCTACGAAAAGAAATTTTGCGTCGAGATCAACGTTGGCTTGTCTTGCACTTTCAGAAACCAACTAACCCCAAAGGCACCGAATTCACTAGGGAAATCCATGGATATTTTTCTCCGGACACCTCTGACCGTCCTGAGTTCGTTCGCTACAGGAATGACAAGTGACCAAACAAACTGTCCGTGAAACGTCTCCACAAGCTGAAATCTCAAAATTTCAGCTTAAAGCAGGGAAACGCGTTTTGCTCGAGAACGCCAGCGCCTTTTTTGCTAAAGGAAAAATCACGCTGATTGTGGGCCCCAGTGGTGTGGGTAAATCACTATTGCTGAAAATCCTTTCGGGGATTCTGGATACGTGCCGGGATGGAATTTTTTTTCAAGGCCACGTTGAAATTGAAGGTTCAAAAGCCATTGCCGGCCAGTCTGCGGTTGTTTTCCAAAATTTTGCCTTGTTTGATGAGTTTTCTCCTAACGCGAATGTTAACTTTGCGGTTGCCCATCGCACAGATCAGGGCACCAAGATTCGTTCATCCCAAATCTTGAAACAGCTGGACGTTCCGACTAACGTGCCGACGTCTCGGCTCAGCGGTGGGCAAAGACAACGTTTGGCAATTGCTCGGGCGCTGGCTTATGGAAAACCTACCATTTTCTTTGATGAACCCACGGCGGGATTGGACATCGGAAACGCCGAAAAGGTCGCTGCGTTAATCAAGAAGACTTCGGTTGACCATGGAACGACAGCAATTATTGTCACTCACGATTATCAATCACTGACGCCGATTGCGGATGAAATTTACTTTCTTGATCCGACGACCAGGACCTTGGATGCCGTCGACCAATCTGACTGGCCAAGCTTGCACCATCGGCTGAAGAATCTGTCGGACACCAGTACCCGCGCCCAAGACGAACAAGCCCTGCTTAACCCTGGGGCTTTTGAGTCTTTTAAAAAAGGGATGTGTCATTTCGCTGAAGGAACAACGAGGTGTATTGAGGCGGTGGCCCTGTTGCCCTGGCGACTGGTTCCAGCCTGGCGCAGTCCGGTGTGGGGGGGGAAGTTTTTCTTACATTATTTGAATCTAATTACAGGTTTGACCGCAATCGCTTATTTGATGGTTGCTGGGTTAATCCTGGGGTTCGTTACGATGTATTTTACGTTTGAATACATGCCTTTTCCCCAATTCAGTCGACCTCTGATTATCGAAGATGTACTTGCCGCGGTTGGTTTTGGACTTTATCGAATCGTCATACCGGTTATCGGGACTGTCTTGATTGCGGCCAGGTGCGGTAGCGCGGTCACTGCGGATATCGGGTCCAAAGAATATGGACAGCAACTGGATGCAATGCGTTCGTTAAGTGCAAGGCCCAATCAGTACTTGCTAACCAATATCCTATTTTCGTTCTTGATCGGTGTCCCTTTACTTATTTTTGTCTCGTTTCAGACAGCTCGGTGGATCAGCCTGATCGTGTTCTTGAGCTTAAATCCAAATGTCAGCCCCGATTTTTGGCACCAATATTTTCATCGAAACCTGGAAAGTCCAGAGGCGTTTTACTACATTGGCACCGGATGGGTTTTGACTAAGATTTTGATTTGTGGTTTGGGGATTGGCTTGATTGCCTATGCGATTGGAAGGCAGCCTAAGTTTTCTTCCAATGATGTGAGCAGTTCGGTAACCCGGACAACGTTGTATTCCACCATTTTTGTCTTGGCCGTCCATTTTGTATTTGCTTTTTTCGAATTCAACCGACTCGAATGATCTGGATCAAGGCGATTCACCACCAAATTCTTGTTTGTGTTTTGAACAACATCTGAGCTACAGGTTTTTTGGGTCTGTTACAGACACGCTAAAAGAAACATAGAATGGTCGGGTGGGCTGCGCATTTAGTGTCCAAATTCCACGCCAGCCGATTTTGGGCGGTTCGCGCGGAAATGTCCGGTTGTAATCCCGGTTATAGTAAGATTTGCCAGAAAGCACTGGTCCCGCCTGCTCGGTTCGATGGCGCCCGATCCGCATCGGTTCCCCGCTCTTGCACAATTGAAGTACACGATCTACCTTGAAAATTCATCGTTGAGCCCTTGTCGGCCGTTTCAATTTCCACTTTTATCGATCATCGAAGTTCACTCGCTGCCCACCACTATGGACCAAGAAGAAACCCGTGCTGAAGACGAAAAGCAAAATGGCGTTCGTTCACTCGCATCTGTTCCCAAAGCGGTTGTTGGACGTTTGAGTTTATATCTTCGTGAACTTCAATTTTTGCTTCGGCAAGGTTGTGAAACTGTCAGTTCAGTTCAACTTGGTAAAGCACTCGGTTTTACCGATGCTCAAGTTCGAAAAGACTTGGCTTATTTTGGGCAGTTTGGTTATCCGGGGATAGGCTATCGATGCGGTGAACTTGTTACCGAAATTAAGAAAATCATGGGAACGGATCGACCGTGGTCTGTTGCCTTGATCGGATGTGGAAACTTGGGCCGCGCGTTGCTTGGCTACCGGGGTTTTTTGCAAAAAGGTTTCAAGATTATTGCAGCCTTTGATATTGATCCCGAAAAAACCGAGTCAGACTTTGAAGGGATTCCGGTTTACGATATCGATGAACTGGGGAGATTGGCCGAAGAATTCCAGATAAGACTCGCCATTCTTGCGGTTCCTGCCAACGCAGCTAAT
Source organism: Planctomycetota bacterium (assembly GCA_036137535.1). Classification (GTDB taxonomy): domain Bacteria; phylum Planctomycetota; class Planctomycetia; order Pirellulales; family Pirellulaceae; genus JABAAE01. The sequence continues at coordinate 11,326 of JAZABE010000454.1, forward strand.
GAAGTTGCCCAGAAAGTGTCCAATGCTGGAATCAACGGGATTTTGAACTTTGCTCCCGTGACTTTGAATACGGTTGAGGGAATTAGTTCTGTCGGAGTCGACCTTGCAATCGAGTTAGAGCAACTCTGTTATTCCGTGGTCAAAAAGAAAAATGATGAAAATTCATAGATTCTCGACCTGAGTTCTAAAAATTTCGCAATCAACCATGTGATTGCGGAGGGGGTAAACCTTTCGGCTTATTCGGGTTTTGAATTCGAGCTTGGCTGAATTACACCTGTTTTTTCAGTTATCTTGAGCCTTGAGCTTTATTCACTCCCCATAATTCTGGCTGGAGTAATGTCGTTTGCTTTGATTCGATAAATCCTTTGAGGCTCGGGCTCAAAACCACACGATCGTTGTGTTAGACTCGTCCAAGAGTCACTCTGGTCCGAGAGATGTCAACGGAAACGAGCGAAGTGGACTGGGAGCCGAAGCTTATTCTTATTTTCACAAACCAACGATTTCCAAGTGGGTTACAAAATGAAAAATGTCATGATTCCATTGTTGATGCTTGCGTCTTTTTCGGTCCCCTCATCGCTCCAAGCCCAAAAACGTTCATTTACAAATGAGTTGTTTGAAAAAAAGAGCCATGATTTCGGTACCGTTGCGCGGGCCGCTCAAATTGACTATGTCTTTGAGTTAAAGAACAGCACTCAAAATACGCTTGAAATGTCTTCGGTCCGGACCAGCTGCAACTGCACTACGCCTTCGATCGAAAAACGCACGATCAAGCCCGGTGAAAAAGGGGGGGTGCGTTGCAAGTTTAATACCCGTTCGTTTTTGGGGGCACGGCGCGCCACGGTAACAGTGACGTTTTCTCGCCCTTACTACGCTGAGGTACAACTGGAAGTCAAAGGCTACGTGCGAAAAGATATTGTTGTGCATCCCCCTGCAATTGATTTCAAGAATATTAAAGAAGGGGTCGGTGCCCAACAGAAAGTTGCTATTGAGTATGCAGGAAACGATAGCTGGAAAATCACCAGTGCCGAATCTGCCAATAAAGACGTTGAGGTCCAGCTGAAGGAAACTCATCGGGGAGAAGGATTGGTCGGTTACGAACTGATCGCTAATTTGAAGAAAAATGCAAAACCCGGTTATCTGAACACTTCTCATCTAATGCTCAAAACCAATGACCCTCGACTTAATGAATTCCCCGTGTCAATCACCGGGAAAGTCGAGGAAATTATTTCAATCAGTCCGTTGGCCATCGACGTTTCAGGTGCCCAAAAAGGCGAGACCATCAGCAAACGGATTATTGTCAAGGGACCGGAGCCCTTTCAAATCCTGAGTGTTACCCCGTCCGATAGCCGAGTGGAAGCAAAAATTAGTGATGCCAAGAAAAAATTGCACATTGTCCCGGTTACCCTGAAGGTTGGTAAAGTGTCTGGGCCAGTCAAGGCTTCGTTGGAAATTGTAACCGACTTAGGGGGCGTGAAAAAGAAAATCGACTTTACCGGGATAATCCCGGACTAGACATCCAGGCGAGCATGCTGCAAACAGATGGCTTGCATCTTATGCAGCTTGTTTTTGGATTACCGTGATCCTGCGGGAACCCTGGGCTGACACCAGTCTCAATGTTTGGCCAATTCACCAAATCGCAGCTGACATTCTGTTGTTATTGATCCGCATCACCTTTGGTGATGAGTACGATCATGTCCTGCGGGATTCTAAAGTAGACGTTGCCCTTATTACCAAAACACTCCATCGGCAATACCAGTTCCAGTTCACGGATATCGGCAATCGTGGTGTTTTGGGGAAGCTCAAAAATCAGGCAATCGCTGATTCTTTCATTTTTTTCGATGGTTGCTGTGGGGGTGTGTCCAAACAGGCCCTTGACGTCACCGAATACCGGCATGTCAAGCGTCTGCCCCTGCTGATCCGTCAATTCAGCGACAACTTGTTCCTGCCCGCGCGAGAACGAGTTCCCGTACCAGCTAACGTATTCTACGTTGTTGGAACGTCGAGAGCGGATTTCAACATGAATTTGGAGTAATGAATCACTAGACTCATGGACTTTATTGTTCTGGTCTTTAACCCTTAAGGGCCCAAATTCAACCAGCTTGATACCGATCTCCAAGTCACCAAGTTTTACTCTTTTCTTACCGGCGGTTACGAATTTTCTTTTCTTCTCTTTTGCCTTTTTATGTTCTGTCTCTTTTTTTTCTTGGGTCTTATTATCGAACAGGGCCAATGCCACCATTCCCCCGGCTAAGCCCGCCCCTAGAAGAACACAAATAGCCAAAGCTGTCAGATTTCCGCCCAATTTGGACCGGCGATAGCCAGGGGATTCCTGGTCCGGGTTGGCTGATTTGGTTTGACCGGGAATGTTGGCTGTGTCCGAACCTTCTTGAAGATGAGAAGGAATTGGGATGGGTTCTTGACCGGGAAGGTCGGGCGGTTGCACCGCTGCGACTGGAAAACTGAACTGGCAATTCGAGCAGATTACTTGTGATTTCCAGCGTTGTGGCTGATAGTGCACGATTTGGGCACATTCTGGACATTCAACTTGTTCTACCGATGACATTTGTCAATTTAACCTAATGTTGTGCAACCCTAGTTTCTTTTCCGCCCAAACCGTCAATTCTTCTCTGAAGATCTTGGAGTTGTGCCGGATATCTACTGGCATTTTATCAATAAACAAAAATTTTTGTATTGAACGGGTCAGGTCACTCTTGTTTCCGATAGATTTTAATTCTGTCAATAACTTTTCTTCGTCCAGCGGTGTTGTGGGTTTCTGTTGAGGCCAAGTTTCAATCACCAGTACCGGTTGCTGTTGCATTTGATCGCCGATTCCAACTAACGCGGTTCGGTAAATCGACTCGTGAGTGTTGAAAATAGCTTCGCAGGGAATTGTATACATGGGGCCCGAGGCAGTATTCAGCCGGTGGCTTTTTCGGCCACAAAACCAAAACCTTTCCCGGTCGTCCAAGTAACCCACATCCCCCATGCGATGCCAAAACGAATCACCCTGTCTTACTTTGTGATAACGGTTTGAATCTGTTCGAGTAACGTACATTTCGGTTACGACATCGCCTTGAACCATCAGTTCTCCAATCTCGAAGGGCTCCAGTTCCTTGGTTTGTGAAATATCTGAAATAGGATCATCACTGATTTCAATGATTCGAGTTTGGATTCCCGGAAATCGATTTCCCACGCAGGTTCCTTTTCCTTTTTCGGTTTTCTCTGCAGTTTCGTTGATCACCGTTGTGGCATCAATCGATGCCACCGGCAATGCTTCAGTAGCGCCGTATGGGGTATGGATGTCACCATCTTCGGCGATGATTTTTTTCAGTCGACGTAAAATATGGGGGGCAACCGGAGCTCCTGCAGTCAGCACCCGTTTCAAGCTCGGAAGGACAACATTGTTTGCTTCGCAGTAACGACCTACGGTGGTCCAAAGCGCGGGTGAGCCAAACGACTGGTCAGCGTTCCAATCACTGACGGCAGAAATGATTTCGGTAGGGTTAACATCTGCAGGTCTGGTAAAGTCCATTTTGGGGACCACCGTCGTGACACCCATTCCAGCATTAAAGAGTGCAAAAAGTGGGAATCCTGAAATGTCGACACTTCCTGGGCGGATATGATAATAATCCCGGATTTCCTCAACCTGTTCCACGAAATTTTTGTGTGAATACAAAACGCCTTTTGGTATCCCAGTCGAACCGGTCGTGAAAATGACGGCAGCCGGGTCTTGGGATTTGACGGCATTCAGTTGGTATTGGTTCCTGTCGCGTGCTGTTTTTTTCTTGCCAAGTTCAACCAGTTGTTTTAGGGTTTTTCCTCCCCAGAACCAACGCCGGCCAACCGTGATATTGAATTTTGCCTTGGGAAATCTTCGTCGGAGTAAACACCGGGTGGCTTGGGCGATTGGGATTGCAACGAACCCTTCCGGTTCTGTCTCGCTCAGGCATTGAATTAAATTGTTTCGCCCCATTCCGGGGTCAACCAGAATAGGAACCAGTCCCGATTTGAACATTCCAAAGACAAGTTTGATGAAGTCCATGCCTGGCCTGACCAGCAACGCCAATCTCATTCCTTTTCGAGCACCTGCTGCAGTGAACCCGGCAGCGATCAGATCTGTTTCGCGGTCCAGTTCTTGAAAAGACATTTGTTGATAATGCCTTTTTTCCCCTTTTGGCTCCGAGACCGCGATCGCGATTTGGTCCGGGATCGCCCTTGCAGAATCAGTAAGTAACATTCCTACGTTTGTTGCAGTCATGCTAAGGTTTTAATTGAGAGTCAGTGGTTTTCATAGACTTGACTGGAAAGCTGTTCAACTTCCAACCTTGGGTGCTCACAGCGTGAATGCTCAAGGGACGATCTGAATCCAAGGAATACCCCCGTTAAACGCTGATCAGCCCGTTATCTTAACGTTTTGATCGTTGAACAGAAAATTAGCCGCGGAAACTACTTTCTAACCAATGACACTATTGATCAACATTCCAACGGAGATTATTGAAAACAGGCCTCTTCCCCTGCCACGGTGGTAGATTTTTGGATTGACGGCTGTCTGTTTTGTTGCCGGGGCAAAAGATAAATTCTGTGATCCCCTGCCAGTCTTTCATTTTGTCACCTTGTTGATTTTGGAAATCACTTGGCGATAGCAAAATTTTGCGTTTTCCGGGATTGTTTACCTCAACAAACGCCGTCCAAGTTTCAAATTGTTTGCCGAGATAATGTTGCCACTGATTCGTTCGTATTTGAATACCCAATATGTTATCCGGATGGGTTGTTAGGACTTCAAACTCAATCCTGGAGCTTCCCGGAAATTGCCAACGAGGATCAGCGAATTTACGTGTGGAGAACAACCAGTGATGAGGGTTGTTTTCGTTTAAGGCGTACCAATCATGCCATCCCCGAGAAAAATCATCGATCAAGGTTTCGCGGATACTTGAAGATTTAACCAGAGCTTTTTTTAATTCCTGCGGATACCGAACGTCAGCGACACTGAGGACAAACTCCGTCGGATCCGTTTCTCTTTTCTCGTCTTCGTTGAGCCGATAGTAAATATTAGCCAGAACAAACAATGGTTCATTAAGATCGAATAGTGGAGCTTTTGCAGTCCAGACTTGCTTGGAAGAGTCTACAGGTGATTTTGCTTTGCCATCTGCCCAGAAGCGGTTTCGAGGATCTCGTCCGTAACCATAGTAAATATCAACGTGCCCAATCTCCCGAGAAGAATCGGGTTTGACAATGACTTCGGGGTCTTGCCCTTTCTCTAATTTAATTTGGATTTGGGGAGTTCTCGGAAAACGGAGCTTGCCTTTTAAATGGGCATCCAGCCACAAAACCCGTGAAAACTCAGTTTCCGGTGTGAAACGGTGATTTAAATGGGCAGCGTAGACCGTCCGTTTTTTTTCCTGATTAATCAACGCCATCCCTTTTTCTACAAATTCCATCGGTGCGTTGAAATCGTTCGTTGAACTGAGAAAAAGAAATGGGCAGCGAACACGTTTTAAGTAAGCTT
>JAZABE010000455.1:0-2216 GCA_036137535.1 Planctomycetota bacterium
CTCCCCGCATTCTCGAAACAGGACTACGCAGAGGCGGGTTCGAAATTACTGAATGGTTACGATGAAACAGACGCCAAGCGATTGGAGTTGCAATTCGACGGCAAGCCTTTTGATTCTCTAAGGCGCCTAAGAAATGGGGAATTCTTGATGCCCATGGCAACCGGGGGTTCGACGTCGTTACCGTTGATGATTCATATGACGAAACATCACATGTTTTCGATGTTGTTTACCTTTTTTAAATGTTGGTACCGCATGGGTTGGCGACCTGGAGATAAAATCCTCGTTTTTTATCCCCGGAACACTTACAACATCGACGACATGGCGAAATTCAACAAGTACGACAAGTACTGCGGATTCCGGTACCAGCTGTTTGAAAAGATAGATCGGGATTCCGTGACGCAGCTCGTTCATGAGATCAATCGGTTTAAACCCAAGATGCTGCTGATCTTTCCGTCCCCTCTCAACATGGTTGCCCACACTATTCGCAAATACAACTTGCCACTGGAGCATCATCCTGAACTGATTAATGTGAGCGGCGAAACTTTTTTTGATTGCCAAAAGAAAAATATTCAGGAGGTGTTTTCGGGCAGTAAAGTCGAAGATTCTTACGGTTCGGTAGAGCTGGGGGAATTGGCTCACGAAACGGAGGATGGTTTGGAGGTGTTTGCTAACGTTGCCTACGTGGAAACGGCGCCTAATGAGAATGGGAAACCGGAAATGATCATCACCCGTTTGCAGCTCGAGGACTTTCCGTTTATCCGCTACAAAATGAAAGACATTGCCGACATCGAGTTTCGTCGGGGACAAAACGGCCAAGAAAAGTTTGTGATCAGTAATATTGAAGGTAAAGATTCCAATTTTATTCTTTCTCATTCGGGGCATCGGTTTTATCCTTCGTTTTTCAACCGGTTTGTTAACGAGTTAAATGAATCTTGTGATGACAGCATCGTGGAAATCAAGGTTTACGAGCGGGATCAGACAGCACTCGAAGTTCAGTTCATCTTGAAAGAAGGGGCTTGCCAGGATGCAATTCGAGAAGCTGCTCAAAAATTGCTGACGGATAAGATGGGTGACGCAATGCAATACAACATAAAATTTGTCGATTTTATCGAGCATGATTACCGACGAAAATATCGAGTGATTGAACGCATTGATGATGTGGAATATGCTGGAGGGATCGTTGGGAACGTAGAGAAACTTGCATCGATTGCAAGTGATCAACAACCGTAGTGTGTTGGCAATCCGGCTGACCTTTCTGCGTCAGGAGTTGACGATCGACTCAGAATCCCTCTGTCCCTTTGAGACCCTGAGGTTTTACGGTGATCACGGACGGCTCAAATCAAGTGGTTGAGCTGGTTTGATGGCGGTGGAAAAACCCAGTTCGATGATGTTACAATCAGGAATGCCTCCATCGAGGTGTCGAAACAATCAGTTCCCCAGAAGCAGGAGAATCAAGTGGCTGAACCTAGCGAAACAAAAACCAACACCCGGCGTTCATTTTTGAAAAAATCAACAGCGGGAGCGGCTGTGATCGCAGCAGGATCCACAGCCAATATTGGCCGTTACGTCCATGGTGCCGGGACTCGGGAGACCGTTCGTATTGGACTGATTGGGTGTGGAGGCCGGGGGACTGGAGCTGCTCAAAATGCACTCAAGGCAAACCCGCAAAATGAAATCGTTGGACTCTGCGACATGTTCGACGATCGTTTGAACTTCTGTCGAAAAACTCTAGAAACGAAGCGTAAAGACCAGACCAAGGTGACCGACGAAACTTGTTTCACCGGGTTTGATGGTTACAAAAAGCTCCTGGATACTGATGTCGATGTTGTGCTTCTTTGCACGCCTCCTTATTTCCGTCCGACCCAGCTGCGAGCAGCGATTGAGGCGGGTAAGCATGTGTTTTGTGAAAAACCGGTTGCAGTCGACGGACCCGGAGTTCGCAGTGTGCTGGAGACTACAGAGCTGGCTAGGAAGAAAAACCTGAGCATCGTCTCCGGGTTGTGTTGGCGATATGACAATCTTGTGCGTGATATTGTCGGCAAAATTCAGGATGGATATATCGGGGATATTACCGCGATCCAAGAAAATTACTTGACGGGACTGTTGTGGCAACGTAACCGCAAAGAAGACTGGACCGAGATGCATTACCAATTAAGGAATTGGTTGTATTTTCATTGGTTATCGGGCGACCATATTGTTGAACAACATATTCACAG
>JAZABE010000456.1:0-8653 GCA_036137535.1 Planctomycetota bacterium
TATCCTCCACCAAAACCGATCTTGGGCTCTGGGGTTTGACAACAATTTTCTCAATTTCTTCGATCGTCCGAATCCTTCCCAACCCTCGGACTACCAGTTCCTTTGCCGACTTTTCAACATAACCCGCGGCAACATTGAGATTACTCCGCTTAATTGCCTCGGTAACATGATTTATGGGAATATCAAACTGATGCAAAGCATGAGGGTCCAGCAGAACCTGAAACTGCTGTTTACCGCCTCCGATATTAAGCACTTGCGCAACCCCCTCAACCTGAATCAGTCGACGGCGAAGGGTCCAGTCGGCAATTGTTCGCAAATCCAGGGGAGACGTATTTCCATTTTCGCTCCAAACCCCAATCATCATGATTTGACCGAGCAAAGTTGAGTTTGGAGCCAGTCGGGGTTCGGCCCAGGCTGGCAAACGGTTCTTGATAATCGACAATCGTTCCTGAACGATCTGTCGGGCACGGAACACGTCGTACCCCCAGTCAAATTCCACCTGAATCACCGAGAGCCCCTGATCTGACGAACTCCGAATCGCTTCGACACCAATCGCCCCATTCAGCGCCAGTTCTATTTCTTGCGTGACCAACCGCTCGACGTCTTCGGTGGCAAAACCTGGAATTTCCGTCAAAACAGCGACCCGGGGACGGGTCACGTCTGGCAACACGTCTATCGAAAGCTGACTGGCCGATCGCAGTCCGAAAAACACCAAAATCACCGAAGTCAAAAACACGATAGACCGATGATTCAATGCAAATTTAATGATTGAATTCAACATAATGCTGGATCAACGGTGTTAAGGTGATCGTCTCTGCTAGACAAACAAATGGTGAAGCAACTTTAGTGAGGGTGAGGATGGGAATGGCTGTGACCGCCAGAACCGGATTGCATTGAAAACAGTAACTGACTGGCGCTGTTAAAGGCGATTCGGGTTCCTTCTTTGAGAAGCCCACCAGGGTTAATGACCGCAAATTCCCGATCCATGAATACCACGTCAACCTCAACTGGAACATACTCATCAGCATGCTCATGGTTATCATCCGGGTGGTGTTCGTGTTCCACTTGCCCCTTCCACTGGAAAACTATTCGTGACACACCATTCTCCGCAACGGCTTCCCTGGGCAAAACCAACATCTGCTGATAGTGTTTCCGTGGCAACGCCACGTGGGCTAATTGCCCAGGTTTCCATCTCCAGGGAATGTAGCCGTCGGCAGACTGACCGGGATGGCCTTGGTTTTGGTTGGGGAGGTAAACAAAGAACGGGTAGATATTCGTTTCTTCCCGGACATGGTTACTAACAAATGCAATTCGGCAGTTGTCAATTTCAGCATGGCCTGAAAATGGACCAATGCGAACAGTGACTTCTTTCTGCAGATCAACAGCCTCTTTCAGTTGCGGCAAGTCCTTTTCAAAAGCTTGCCCCTCAACCAACAGGATTTCATGAAAAGCCAAACTGCACAGCGTTGAGCCAGCATCCACGACGGTCCCTGAGAGAGCATTGACCGAATGCAGTACAAACGTCGCGTCCGCCAACTTTTTGGAATCAAGTGAAAAGTTGACTTGCGGAGGAACCAGATCATCGGGAACCTCTACAACCACGTTGCGAATTAACCGACCCTGGGTTTGAATCGATTTCACCTGAGATTGATTCAAACCCAGGAACAACAATTCTTGATACTTGGTGTTGATTACAGCCTGTATTTGTTTTTTTTCGTACTGCAATTCGAGTGATCTTTTAGCGGGCAATCCACCCTCTCGAATCAACGGTTCCAACCGGTTCAACTCTTGATCGACATTCTTCAATCGCTGCAAGGCAAGCAGGTAATCGCTCTGGGTCCCCGCTAAAGTCTTCCCGGTTAGTTCGATTTCATACAGGGGTTGACCACTTTTCACAGACTGACCTTCACTGACCAGGACTTTCTTAACCAGGCCCTTGAACCGACTCGAAATCCTGATCGAACCCGCACCGGGTAATTCCCGGATTGTTGCCGGAATATCATAGGTTGCGGTATAGTCTCCCAGTTGCACGCGTCTGATTTTCAGCCCCAGACTTTTTTGCGCCGTTTCGGTGACTTCAACATTTAGTCTTTCCCGGGCTGGCCTAGAATTTTTTTCAACATCGGGCCTGTCTCCCTCAAGAATCGCCCGGACCGAATCTCGAATTTGTCCGGCAGGAATTACCAGACCAATCGCAATTCCAGCCACCAATAATGCAGCTAACACCATCCAGGATTTAAATTTGAAAGCAATCATTGTTGCGAATAAACTGAACACGATTGGACTGGCTGCACAGCAATACCGAAATCCACGAAATTCTCAGCAGAAACACCTTCAAACGACCTGTTCCGCTACTCTTTGGTTCGTTGTTTTAGAGGTAGTTTCTGCAGCCCAACCCTAGAACAATCCAATTTATCCCGCCTCCACATAACACCCCAAACCACCCAGACCCCTTATCGTTAAAAGCAGTCGAATTGCAGGAAGAAGGATTGCCGGTTTCTGCCCAACTCAAACCGACAATTCCGTATAGTTTCCAGCCTCCAATGCCGAACTTAAAAACAATCCGCACAATCGTTACACCCCGCACGCCCAGCCTGATTTACCGGCAATGCACAGATTCAGCCGCAGTCAAAAGCTCGTTTATCTGGTTTTTGCCGCTGCGCTGCTAGGAACCATTCGGGGAACCGCCCAGGAAACGCTTAACGCTGATGCTGCCCAACCCCATACTCCGGTGACAACCGCACTGACGCTCAACGAAGCCACCAACCTCGCCATTGATGCGAGCCCAGAAATCAAAGAAATCACCTGGAGAATCCAGCAGGCCCAAGCTGATGGCTTACAAGAATCGAGGCCAATCAATCCCCAGGTTGGGGCGGTGGTCAATGAAATCGGAAATCAAGGGCAGGGGGGCCAATATGGCTTTTTCCTCCAGCGGAATGTGGTGCGAAATTCAAGAGCGGAACTGACGCAAAATGCTTACCAATGGAAAGCTCAAAGTCTGCAAAATCGCAGCAAGATCCTCCAACGCCAGATTGCCTACCAAGTCGCGGCTGAATTTATTCAATCCGGATCCCGCCAACTATGCATTCAACTGGCCCATGCCAAAATCAATGGTCTTAGCAAAATTCGCCAGATGGCTGAATCTCTGATGAAGGGTGGTGAAATTGCCCCCATTGAACTCAATCAGGTTGACATTGAATTGGAAGAAGTTCGCCAGGCGTTAAGTCAATTCGAGATCGAAAAAGAACTGGCCCGCCAACTCCTTCTGACTTACCTAGGTGACCACCGAGAACTCCAACTGGATTTCAATTTCGACCAGGAAGTTCAACTCGTACTCGATTCCAATCCTCAACGGAACCACAATATCCAACAGCATCCCGCTATCATTCAACTGGACGACCAAATCCAAGAATACCAGTGGCGACACCAACTCGCCCAAAGCAATCAAACCCCGGACTGGAAACTCCAAACGGCTGTCAATTTTGACACGGCTACCCAGAATTTCTTTGGAGGGCTCCAGTTAAACGTCCCGTGGCAAATTAACCATCGATTTGAAGGTTCAATCCAATCCGTCGCTTCACAAGTTCAAGCACTCAACGAACAAAAGAAATTAATGACGGCCAAACTCCAACGGAAGCTGATTCGACTGTCGGCGAAACGAATCTCCTTAATCACCCGGTTAAATTCCATCAACACCCGGATCATCCCGCTGGTGGATAAAAACAGCATTCAATTGACCCGGTTATTCCAAGCAGGAGAAACAACCTACCAAAAAGTGATGCTGGCATTCCTGGACCGCTATCACTGGCGGGAACTCAAACTGCAAATCTCGAAAGAACTCCTCGCCGTCGAAGTTGAAACCGAAACCTTACCCGTGGATTAACAGATCGTTGCCAGCGCCTTCAACCAAAACGGAACCCAGAACCACAATTACTTGCCTGAGATGACCGCTTCACCATCGCTTCCCGAAATTGAATTTCTTTACGAACAGGGTCCTGTCATGGTCGTCAACAAACCCGCGGGTCTTTTAACCCAGGCACCCCCGGAAATCGATAGCATGGAATTGCGACTGAAGCGGTTCTTGAAAATCAGGGAAAACAAACCCGGAAACGTGTACCTTGGTGTCCCGCATCGCCTCGATCGCCCCGTCAGCGGTGCCATGGTATTCGCCAAGCACGTGCGTGCGACACGGGGATTATCTGAACAGTTCGAGTATCGCGCCGTTCAAAAAAAATACTGGGCAATTACCGAAGGCCGGCCGCCGGAACCTTCTGGAGAATGGATGGACTACATGAGAAAAATCCCTGGGAAAGCCCAATCGGAAATCGTTGATGAACAACACCCCCATGCCCGTTTGGCCATTTTGAAATACCGTTGCATCCAAGAATTCAAATCTCCCCATTCACTGCTGGAAATCACACTCGAAACCGGCAGAACCCACCAAATTCGCCTCCAGTGCTCCAGCCGAAACCTTCCCATCGTGGGTGACTTTCAATACCAGGCAACCAGCAATTTTGGCGAACCTCAACCCGATGAAAGAAAAAGGCAAATCGCACTCCATGCCCGATTCCTAAAATTCCAACACCCAATGACCCGCGAGCTCCTTTCCCACATCGCCCCCCTTTCTGGACCCTGGAACCAATACCCCATCACGATCGACTCTTGAAACATTTAATTCGCCCCGGAAATTCCAATCAATGATCGCAAGCCCTGCCTATGATTTGTTTTTCCAATGGATCAGACTAAACCCACAGCTGTTGCTTCTCCGGCATGCATTTTGTTGAGAATAAAATGACGAGTAATTTCAGTAAACTGCTGATTGCAATTTGCACCTATGATGAAATCAATAACCTTCCCTTGCTTTACAAAGCATTGCGGGAAACATTTGCCACGGCTTCAATTCTCGTCGTCGACGACAACTCACCGGACGGAACCGGAAAATGGTGTGATCAAACGGCAAAACAGGACCCCCGATTTTTTGTCATCCATCGCAAGCAAAAATCTGGACTGGGATCTGCGACGATTACCGCATTTGAATTCGCCATCAACAAACAATACGAATTCATCATGACAATGGACGGTGACCGAAGCCACTCGCCGAACCAGGCCCAAGCGGTGCTCCAAAAACTATTGGAACGGGATGAAAACCAAATCAGCATTGGTTCTCGGTACATCCGTGGAGGAAAAATTGAAAACTGGCCACTGCAACGTCACCTCATGAGTGGTTCAATCAACACTTACTCCCGCTTGCTCATTGGCTTATCCATCCGAGATTGCAGCAGCGCTTTTCGCTGTTATCGCGTTTCCTTTTTAGCCAAAATTGACTTGGGAGCGATCGAGGGCATGGGCTACGCGTACCTGGAAGAAATCCTCTGGTGGGGAAAATGCCTGGGAGCTCAAATGGCAGAAACTCCCATCACGTTTGGCAACCGCGTTGAAGGAAAATCCAAGATCAACTTTGCCGAAGCCGTTCACGCTCTATGGATTATTTTCAGGATCGGAGTTAAACGCCTGCTTCGCATTGGAATCCCCAAGCCACGACAACAAACTTAAAATTTCCACCCTGAGTTTTCGGCAATCGAAGTTCCCAAATAGGCAAATTTAATACCGCGTCGTAAATTCATGAAGATTGAAAAGGACGCGAGCCACCCCAGTCCAGGCAATCAGTTGGCGCTGAAAAATCTGTTTAGCCTGTCCCACCTCAAGGATCGCCCCCTCAGTTGAACCGGCAGGACTAGGAATCGGCAACTGTGAGTCATGGACCCGTTTGAGAATCGCAATTTCTGCCGGGCTTGCAGAACGCCCCAGTGACCATTGAAACGCAAACTCAACCCGGGCCTCAAACCGATCGCCCGAACGAATCACTTTTGAGGCAAAAACACGGGCAGCTTCAATGAAGCTCGGATCATTAAGCAGGACGAGGGCTTGCTGTGGGGTATTGGACCGCACCCGTTCGGCGGTGCACTCTTCGCGGGAAGGCGCGTCAAATGCCAACAGGGCTGGGTGGAGAAAAAGCCGTTGCCAATGGGTATACAAACCACTGCGATACTGCTTGCTACCTCCGTCGGCAGCATATTTTCTTTTTGGAAAATTAAGATGTTGATAATAACCCTCGGGTTGATAAGGTTTGACACTCGGCCCCCCAATCTGATTAACCCATAACCCGCTTGCCGCCAACGCCTGGTCACGGACCAATTCTGCTTCGACTCGAAAACGATTCTGACGAGCCAACCAACGGTTAGCCGGATCCAGTTCGTCCAATTGCTGGCTAGAGGTCGATGATTGCTGGTAGGCGGCCGAGTTGACAATCAACCGCACCACGTGTTTAACATCCCAGTCACTTTCGACTAATTCCATCGCCAAAAAATCCAAAAGATTCGGGTGAGTTGGAACGCGTCCCTGGGATCCAAAATCATCCGAAGTTGAAACCAACCCCGTTCCAAAAAACTTTTTCCAAAGTCGATTGACCTGGACCCTGGCGGTCAATGGGTTCTCTCGAGCAACCAACCAATTTGCCAAATCCAGGCGGTTCGGGGAGTCTTGCCTTTGCTTGGGTAAAGCAAACAAAAAAGCCGGGGTTTGCGAAGTCACCACGGGACCCGATTCGTCCAGCCAATCCCCGCGAGGGAGAATCCGCATCTCCCGGGGTTTCCGGGAAACCGTGGTTAAAACCGTGACCCATGATTTCCGTTGATCGACCCGTTCTTTTTCCAGGCGAGCAACACGCGACTCTAGCTCTTGGATTTCCGGGCGGGATTTGAAAAACTCCTTTTCAACTAACCGCTGCTGCTCTTCACTCCGATGGCCGACTCCTGCTTTAACAGCCTCTCGGACAGCCGGGGGTAAATTCATAGAGGCCAGATTTCCTTTGAGAACTTCTTCACAGGCACTCAGACGAAAACGACCAATCAAATGCCCTGGATTATCATGATTTTGCTCTAGCTGAATTTCCAGTGATTGCCTGGCATCCACTACGACCGGTTTTTCAAAAACAAACACGGCGCTCTGCGACGTGCCGATTTTGGGCAAAATTGCCCAACCCGGTTTCGCTCCATGTCGGTCACGATCAATCGCTGATTGAGCGTGCCAAACTTTGTAATGGGTGTGCTCGCCGGCCAAGGTCTGGTCAAACGTTGAAAAGGCAGAGTTGAACTGAGCTTCCTGTCGATGGGCTTTGTTTATTAGGTTCGCCTTTATTTCGGTCAAAACAAAATTTCCATTCGGAGCTCGACCAGGGCCTTTTTTCGGAAGCGAATCATGGGGAAGCACCTCTAGCCGCAGTGCAGCCATTTTCTTCGGCAACTGGGAAACCGTCAAAACGTAACTGTCCATTGCGGGGCGGGGTCCCGTGGCCAAGAAAGATCCGTCAGGCAATTTCTTAAAAGTCGACTTTTCCCTGCTCGCAATCTGGTCTACAGGCAGGAACTTCCAAGAAGGCGATTGGCTGACCGAGCGTTCCCACTGGGAAATTGATTTCAAGGCTTCGGCCTGTTTCGACCTCAACGTTTTTTGAGCCAGGGCAAGTTCCTTTTCCATTTTTTGCTGCTGGTTTCTCTGGGTAGCATCAGGAATTTCGAGCTTCGGACCCCAGTCGCCACTGCGTTCCGCGCCGGGATAATAACCCTTCTCGGTAACGTCGGCAAAAAACGCGGCGAACTGGTAAAAATCACGGGTCGAAAAAGGATCGTACTTATGATTGTGACACTCTGCGCAACCCAAGGTCGATCCAAGCCAGGTAATCGAGGTGGTCCGTACCCGGTCTGCCGCATACTTGGCCAAATACTCCTTGTCCTGCGCGCCCCCTTCGGTTGTCATCATGTTCAAGCGGTTATACGCCGAAGCAATTTTTTGTTGCAGCGTCGCATTCGGCAAAAGGTCTCCCGCGATTTGCTCCCGGGTGAACTGGTCAAACGGCAGGTTGTCATTGAAAGCATTGATCACGTAATCCCGGTAGGGGGACATGCTGATGGGGTTGTCCGAATGGATGCCACTGGTGTCTGCATAACGCACCAGGTCTAGCCAATCAATTGCCATCCTTTCCCCATAAGAAGGCGAAGCAAGTAACTGTTCCACGGCGGTTTCATAGCTGGGAGGCATGGGAAGCGCATCTGTGAAGACAACCCTCGGAGGCAAACCAACCAGATCCAAACTCACCCGCCTTAAAAGCGTTTGCCAATCCGCGGTCGCGCGGGGTGCAAGGCCCCGAGCCTCAAGCCCTGACAGCACGAAACGATCAACTGTATTTTTGGGCCAACCCTTGTTCTTCACAGCGGGAACCGGCGGTCGTCTTAATGCCTGGTACGACCAGTGACCGGAAACTTTACCGCCAGCTTGCAACCAGCGTCGGAACAACTGGACTTCTTCTGGTTTCAATGGCTGAAGATTGGATTCAGGCGGCGGCATCAGTTGATCAGGATCACTACTGGTAATCCGGTCCAGCAATTCTGAATCACCGGGAGTGCCAATAACCGCTGCAAAATTGGAACGTTCGCGGTCAAATCTTAAGTCGCCTTCCCGTTGGTTTTCATCCGGCCCATGACATTGAAAACAGTTGGCCGCGAGCAGCGGTTTAATATCCCGAGAAAAGTCGATTTCCGTTTGCGAAAAACCGCTTTGAACGAAGAAAACGACACTCCAAATCGATAAACAAACT
>JAZABE010000457.1:0-6254 GCA_036137535.1 Planctomycetota bacterium
TGAACTTTCTCACGACCTTGCAGTTCCCCGAATGCTGGAAGCAAAGGCTGCACCTGGGAAGCGGGTTCGGGAACAGTTGCCGGCTTACAAGGGAACCAACGTCTACCATTCGCTCTATCTGCCAACCAACTACCAGAGGGGTTCAGGGAAGACCTATCCGGTGATTTTTGAGTATGCCGGTAACGGACCTTACCAAAACCAGCTGGGGGATCGATGTACGGGAAAAGTTGAACATTGCAGCATGGGGTACGGGATCTCGGCTGGAAAAGATTTTATCTGGATTTGCCTGCCATTCGTTTCCCATGATGGGAAGCGAAACCAGGAGAAATGGTGGGGTGAAATCAACGCATCGGTGGCTTACTGCAAAGCGGCAGTGAGCCATGCCGTCCAAAACTACCAAGTCGACCGGCGACATGTTTTCCTTTGTGGTTTTTCCCGGGGTGCCATTGCCTGCAATTACATCGGGCTTCACGATGACGAAATCGCTAAGTTGTGGTGTGGGATGATTTGCCACAGCCACTACGATGGTGTCCGGAACTGGAATTATGCGGACTCGGACCGCTCCTCGGCGCTACGGCGTTTGCAGAGGCTCGGTAAAACACCTCAATGGATTAGCCAGGAAAAATCAACCAAAGAAACGAGGCGATTTATTGATGAGGCAGGAGTCAAAGGAAATTTCACTTATATGGATTTACCTTTTGCAAATCATACCGATCAATGGCTGCTGAAGAAGATTCCCCAGCGTGAGAACCTGCGAGAATGGGTCCAAGAAATTCTGACAGAAAAAAAGGGAACCGCTGAGCGATGATTGCCGAGTAAACGGTTTTGCTGGAATATTATCCCGGAGAGGCATTCATTTGGTTAAGCGGTCACCCGGAAAATTTCGCTAAGCGGAAAATTTTTCCTAATCCTCACGATCGGAATTGGTCGATACCGAGTTTAGCCCCAGTGGAGGGGCTGCGCGAATAGAACTGGGTTTGAGATAAAAATGAATGTCACGTCGATAAGGGTGTCACTAGGTAATTTGTTGCTGGTTGGCGTCTGCCTTTTCCAAGCCGGTTGTGCGATGTGCACGGCCAATTTTGATGAGGCTTATGGCGGGCACGGTGGTAAATGGCAACGCAGTGATGCAGTTCACGGCCGGGTAGGATCCCCTTTTTCAGATCCCCTGATTGACCAGGCGATTGCAGGGGACGGTAAAGCCCCGGTGGCAGCTGGCGAAGACAGCTCACTAGATGATCAAGAGCTGGCAGATGACGGTGATGCACTTGAAGAGATTCAATAGCATGACCTAGGCGGTTTTGCCAATGATTGAGGACCGGAATTCTTGTAGGCGACCCGGTTTAAACCAGGATCAGTTGCCGGAATCATTGAGGTGATTTTGTGACTTTTAAGAGCAGGTCAGCCGCTTGTAAAATCTTGTTTCTGAGACGATCCGGGTAATTAGGACGTTGTTCCAAGAAAGTTGTGACTTGGTTAGCAGCGGATTGGGATTGATGGCCACTCAATGTAGCCATCAACCATCGTTTTGGAAAGAAAATGTCACCGGTCAACTGAATTTCTTCGAGTAATTCGAGGCTGGGCAGAATGTACTTTTCCGACTCTTTTGCCCGGAGTGGGTGATGCAGGTAATTCAATCCTTCAAGCGTCCATCTCTCGGGTCTGCGATTCTTGGCGTCCTTGAGTTTTTCAAAAAAAAGATCTCGCGCAGCAAGCTGAGGTGATAATGCCGGGAGCACAAAATTGTACCGTTTAAGTCGATCCTCGTTTTTGATTCGATTTTGTTGTTCCTGCAAAATTGCCTTGGCCTGGCTGGGCAACCGAATGGCCAACTCACACGCGAGTTGTATGAAATCGGTTTCGGCCAGCGTAAGTCCATTGAGTTCCGATTCAGTTTCCCAGATGCGAAAAAGGCGCTGCAAAGTGGCTTTACTGGAAGAGACATTGAGCAATGTTTTGTAATAAGCTGAGCGAGCTTCATTTTGGATCCCTGAATCGATCCGTTGCCAGAGTAACGTTTCTATGTTTTGGGAAATGGCTTTCCGCTCGGCGGTGTCCAAAAATTTCCAATAGACCGTCGCTAACTGTCTGAGAAGGTTTTGGCGGTTGAGCGGCTCGGTTTCGGTGGCAATCCCAGATTGGATGGTGGTGATGTACCGAATTGGCTTAATTTCCCCCCGGACCAGGGATTCATAAAGTGCAAGCCAGGCCGCACCGCGGATCACATCGTCTTGAACTTCATGGACATGATCCAATAGGTAGGATTTGCTTTTGTTGTCAAGTCGAAAATATCCGTAGCCCAGCTCCGATCCATTTGCCAGGTAAAAGTCATAGTCGGTTTTCCTGACAGGGATCGGGATTTTCGTCGACTTGCCATCGATCATTGCTCTGACCTTGAAAGCGGTAGTCCCGTTAGAGACAACGGTCACATCAATTTGCTGTGCCCAATATTTGTTTTCCGGTGTCGACTTTGTTTGTTGGATCGCGAGAACATTATCCGCAAGCGTAGAGTTGATTTCTGGTGTCCCGGGTTCTTTGACCCATGCTTCACTCCATTGTTTCAAATCGAGTTCTGTGCTTTGGTCAAGAATGGCAATCAGGTCATCCCACACGGCGTTGCTGTAACTGTATTGTTTTAAATACTTTCTCAGGCCCTGTTTCAGTTGGGACTGTCCAATAATGGTTTCCAGTTGGCGCATGACAATCGGAGCCTTCATGTAAATGATTCCTCCGTAGAGCGTTCCAGCATTTCTCAGATTGTCAAGTTTTTGCTGGATCGGGTAAGTGCCCCGGCTCCGATCTTCCCCGTAGGCTCCAGGATGGTGTTTCAGCATGAAGCCCAGGTTGTGGTTGATTTTCGGGAAACTGGGGTGAATGATTTTCGCGGCCATGAAATTGGCAAAGACTTCCTTGAGCCAAACATCGTCGAACCATTTCATGGTCACGAGGTTTCCAAACCACATGTGGGCTGTTTCGTGCGCGATTAATGAAGCACGGTTAAGTTTTTGGTTCTGGGTGGCAGATTTTTCTAGGAAAAGGCTGTTTGCGTTATAGAAGATATTTCCGGCGTGTTCCATTCCACCGTACTGAAACGAAGGAATCAGCACAAAATCGAATTTGTGAAATGGGTACTTGATGTTCGTGTATTTTTCGAGCCATTCCAGTGAAAGAGCGTGGATTTTGAAAATGTCATCGATGTTTCTTTCGACTTTTTCCTGGTCGGTTTCGCGGTGATGCAAGGTCATTTTTCGCCCGTCAATCTCGCGGGTGATACTCTGGAATTCACCGGCGGCAAAGGCAAACAAATAGGTGCTAATGGGCCGGGTCTGACGGTAAATCAGGCGGATTTCTCCATCGGTTGCCTCCCGTGTTTCCAGGGCACCATTGGCTGAGGCGACCCAGTCCGGTGGAATCGATAGTTTCAATCTGAATTTGGCTTTCAAGTCTGGTTGATCAAAGCAAGGAAAAACCGTGGAAGCCCGGTCAGGCACCAGTAACGTGTATAGGAATTTTTCGTTTCGATTGAGTGATTGGTCTCCGGCGATAAAGTCGATGGTGATGCTGTTTTTGCCCGCAATTGTTGCATTGGGGGGCAACACGATATGGCCATGCTTAAATTCGTAGTTTGCCAGAGAGCCATTGGATTTGACTTGCTTGAGATGCGTTTGGGGAACGTTGAAGTCAAGAACCAAGGGCAAATGGGTTTGGGATTGGTTAAATCGAACGGTGACCTTGGACGTGATGGGGCCCTTCTTTTTCAGGTTCATCTCGAGGTCATATTCGACGTTGATCAACGATTTTTTGCGTTCACCTGCTAAGCGGGCTGAAACTCCTGTTTCGATCTCTTGGGCCGAGTTCAATTGGGGAAGGAAAAATGAGGCCGCGAGGATCAACGGATACATAGGGCTACCGATTATCAGTTTCAAATGAGGGTAACTCCAATTGAGAAAAGTAATGGTTTCAATTTTTCGGTTGATTGTTTTCCTGTGTCCCTCGGAATGGTTCCGAAGACATTACCTTAAAGAATAGGTTGGCTAATTCAGCAGGGGTTATTGAACCGGGTGAGGGCAGCTTCATAGTCTGATGGAGAATTCAGGTTGATCAGCGACTGTAATTCTGCATCAACGCAACGCATTTCGTCAACGGCGATCAATTTGGTGGAATGACTCTCGGTTAATGCCAGTGGGCGAAACTTGCCCTGTTCCATGAGTTGTCGAGCCGTGAGGTGGGCTGTCGTTGAATAGATCGCAGACAAAACGTGTTTAAAGTTTCCATCATCGATTAAGACGATTTGAGTTTTGTTGTCCAGTTGATCGATCAGAAATTGGATAAACTCGGTTTTCAAAAATGGACAATCGCAAGCAGTCACATAAGCAAAATGAACCTGCTGCTCTGCCAGACGTTTGAGCCCCGAGTACATCCCCGAAAGTGGCCCTTGATCCGGAAATTCGTCTCGGAGGACCTCGATTTTTTCATTCAGTACCGGTAATTCCTGATGCGGCGAGGCAACCACGACGATGTTCTTGACTACCGCAGCTAGTTTTTGGGTAATCCGCTGTAGCAACCGTTCTTTACCAAATTGGAGCCATGCTTTTGAGGATCCCATTCGACGGCTTTTGCCCCCACAGAGTACGATTGCACCAATGGAAAGTTCGTTTTCTTGCTTGACTGGGAGTTTGGGTGACATGACGTTGGATTTGATGCTGCCGAAAACAGCAGATTGTACTTCGAAGAACAGGGTGTCTTGGTCTAAAATAGCCGATTCAAACTGACAAACAAATGTGAGTATGCCATGCCACTTGAAATCGAACTAATCGGGGAAACCCAAATTCCCTTGGAAGTTGAAGCCATCAGGCCGGATTTGCTGCGTGGCAAAAATCTTGATGGAATCAAGAAGCTTAGGGTGTTCCACGGTAAAGAAGAGGTCGAATGTGGAGAGTTTTTCAGATTCAAGGGAGAGGCCGATGATCTCTTCCAGCGTTGGACCGGAGATTTTTCAGGAGTGCACTGGATCGGAGCCGGAATGTCTGGAGGTTTGATTGAGATCGAAGGAAATGCCGGCCGACACTTGGGCAGCGAAATGCAGGGTGGTGAAATCAAGGTTCAGGGTAATGCCTCGGATTGGGTCGGTGCGGAAATGAAGGGGGGCAAGATCGTGATCCAGGGTGACGGGGGCCACTTGGTTGGTGCTGCGTACCGGGGAAGTGCCAGAGGAATGACAGGTGGTACGATCCTGGTCCATGGTAAAACCGGGAATGAGGTAGGCCATACCCTGCGGCGGGGTCTGATTGCAGTTGGAAGTGTGGGCGATTTGGCAGGTTTTAATATGCTTGCCGGTAGCGTGCTGGTGTTTGGCAGTGCAGGGATTAGGCACGGGGCTGGCATGCGGCGAGGCACATTGGCTTTTTGGGGCACAGAACCGCCCGAGCTATTGCCGACGTTCAGATTCGCATGTCGACAGGAATTGAATTTCGTAGCGATTACGGAACGGTTTTTGAAAGCCGAGGGGTTGAACAATGATTTCCCGGAAAAGGTAGATGTTTTTCATGGAGATTTTTTAGAAGGGGGCCGTGGTGAAATCCTGATTGCAGCCTGATTGCCAATGGGAAATAAAACCAGAATTCTAGAACTGTTTGCAGGGATTGGCGGGGCGGCAAGAGCGTTTGGCAAACGGGGAGAAGTTGTCGCTGCCGTCGACATCAATCAGAACGCGCGGGCTGTCTATGCTTTGAATTTTGAACACCCTTACCAAGTCAAATCCATTCAGGATTTAGCTCACCGGGAGATTCAGGAACTTGAAGCAGAAATTTGGTGGGTGTCTGCCCCCTGTCAGCCCTACACGCGAAGAGGCAATCAGCTTGATCTTGCTGATCGACGATCGGCGGGGCTGAAACACGTGATCAAGCTCATTCAAGCGTCACCTCCGGATCACCTGTTTCTAGAGAATGTGACTGGTTTTAATGGCTCTCAGGCAAGAGATGAGCTGATTCGATCTCTGGAAAAGTCTAACCACAATGTCACCGAGCTCAATCTTTGCCCAACGGCACTGGGGATTCCCAACCGGCGTCCACGCTATTACCTGATCGCTTCACGGAAAGTTGATTTCCAGTGGCGACCCGGGACCTACCAACCAAAGAGAATAGTTGAATTTTTGGACCAAGAAGAGACTGAGCGTTTTACACTAGACCCGTTATGGGCCTCGAAATATGAAGCGGGTTTGAATATTGTCGACCGGTTGTCATCCACCAGTAACT
>JAZABE010000458.1:0-3646 GCA_036137535.1 Planctomycetota bacterium
GAAAACCAAACAGCATTTTTGGTTCGCTGGATTAATCAAAACAGCAAAGGAGGCCGTTCAGCATTCAAAAGCGGACTCCGCCACGGTGACCTCATCGTCGAACTTGAAAACAAGCCGATCGAAAAAATGAATTCAGCACAGTTCAATACCTATATCAAGCTGAACTACAAAGTCGGTCAAACCCTGCCAATTACCGTTATCAGGAAAGGAAAAAAAATCAGGGTCCAAATCAAACTGGTCGAGTAATTTCAATTTTGGCCAGCACCATACACGCCTAGCGCCTGCAACAAATTTTGAGTCATGCACTAGCCCAATTGCAAAGAGCCAACAGGGCTTCAGTCACAAGAACCGACCAAAAGCAACGTTGCCCAACAGCGGAAAGCCTTTCCCCAACTCTAGCTTACGGATCCTCCGCGCAACATTGAACCGGTAACATCTAGCTGGGCAACCCCAAGAATCAGCAAAACTGCACGGCCTAAATCCGCCGGTCCGTTACTTCTTGCGATGCCGTATTTTGGCACGCATTCGACGTTTCTTACGTCCTACTTTTCGTCGACCTTTGCCAGTTTTCTTTGTTCCCACACTTCACTCCGAGGGTTTTGGGGCGATTCAACCTCGCCAACCGTAAAAATTCCTTGTTTTTCGAACGAATCAGTTTATCACGCCAAACATCGGGAGGGAAGGCGCGGATTTCCCTATTCAATAAGGGATTTTTGAGCTAATGGGGACTCACCCTTTCGAAACGTTTTTCCCGGTCGTCTGGTTCTCTTATCGGCAAAGTCAGTAAAAATAGTTGGTTTCATATCCCATTTCCAAAATGCAATGAACAACCAAATCAATATTTTCTCTGAATTAGACCCGGCCGAAAGAGTTCTAATGGGGCCTGGTCCAAGCGAGGTTCCCGACCGCGTCCTGCGTGCTCTTGGCGCACCGACAATTGGACATCTCGATCCAGAATACCTACAGATTATGGATGAAACCCGCCAATTATTGCGCAACGTTTTTCAGACTCAAAACGAGATGACTCTGGCCATGTCCGGAACGGGAAGCGCGGGGATGGAAGCCTGTTTCTGCAACCTCGTTGAACCAGGTGATGAAATTCTAGTCTGCATCAATGGTGTTTTTGGAGGTCGCATGAAAGATGTTGCTGAGCGCTATGGTGCATCCGTTCACGCCATTGAAAGTGACTGGGGAAGCATCTTTACCCCTGACCAAATCAAGTCTGCACTCGATAAACATCCCAACATTAAAATCGTTGGGATCGTCCATGCCGAAACATCCACCGGTGCCCATCAACCGCTTGAGGAAATCTCAAAAGTCGTGCACCAGTCGGGAGCCTTACTCTTAGTCGATGCCGTGACCTCACTTGGAGGGATCGAGCTCAAGGTTGACCAATGGCAAATTGATGCCTGCTATAGCGGTACTCAAAAGTGCCTCTCTTCTCCACCCGGTCTTGCGCCAGTTACCTTCTCAAGAGCGGCTTTGGACAAGCTGAATCAACGCCGCACCAAAGTGACCAGCTGGTACCTTGATCTGACGCTATTGCAAAACTACTGGGGAAGCGACCGAGTTTATCATCATACCGCACCAATCAACATGACCTATGCTCTCCGCGAATCCCTACGGATCGTCTTGGAAGAAGGACTGGAAAACCGGTACCACCGGCACCTAAAGCACCACCTCGCCCTGCGTTCAGGACTCGAAGCACTGGGGCTAAAGTACATTCCCGAATCATCGCTCACGACCTTAAACGCCGTCCACGTTCCAAACGGAGTCGATGATACTGAGGTTCGTCAACAGTTATTGAATCACTATGGGATTGAAATTGGGGCAGGGCTAGGCCCTTTCAAGGGGAAAGCTTGGCGGATTGGTCTGATGGGACAGAGCAGTTCTAAGAGAAACGTGATGCTTGTCTTGTCCGCACTGGAATCCTGTCTCAGTGAGCAAAATTTTCAATTCAAGACAGGCGGGGGAATTACTGCAGCAGCCGAGTTCTATTCTCGTCAATCCACACCAACATCGTGAATCTTGCCCTGCCAGTCCAACCCGTTGTTTTGTTTGACGCCGTGGGTACGCTGATTTTTCCGTCTCGACCCGTGGCTGAATACTACGCGCAGGTGGGTAAAAATCACGGCTTGCACGTTTCCGCCGATGCTCTTCAATCTCGATTTGAAGTGGCTTTTTGCGCCCAGTTTGAACCTGCCTCAACACACTATCATCATCCATGCTCCGATCTCGGAGACAACCAGAAATGGCGGCAAGTCGTCAAGTCTGTCTTTCAGAGTGATTTTACCGAGTCCCTGTTTGATGATCTCTGGAACCTCTTTGCCAAACCCACCACTTGGAAACTCGATCCACGAACCATTCCCATCATTGACCAACTTCATCAACTGGGCATCATCGTTGGTGTCGCTTCTAACTTTGATTCCCGGCTCAACCCAATCATTCAAGAATTAATTCCTCAGATTCCTGCAGACCACATTTTTTGTTCGACAAGAATTGGGTATTCCAAGCCCGATATCCGTTTCTACAAATCCATCGAAAAAGCCTTCGAACAACCAATGGGAAAACGGCAATTTTTAATGATTGGGGATCATTGGGCCAACGATGTGGAAGCCGCCCTCCGGTCCGGGTGGAATGCCCTATGGAAACCAGACCATCACTTCCCCTCGCTGGCTAAAATTTCAGATCATTTTTTTCGCAAAACAAAAACAACATCCTCGGATGTTCCATCGATCTGAATCGGTTGATCCATGTCATAAGAAAAATCATAGGTTGCGGCGACTTCAAGTTCAGAAACTTTGCCAAGCAACTTAGCAAACTGACTAGCCGTGTAAGTCCGGAAAAGCAATTCGTCTTCGATCCGAATAAATTTCTCAGTCGTATACACTTCAAAGTGTATCGCAAACGATTCAAATCGCTCTTTTAGGTTTCTTTCGAGCAACCACATCCGAGTATTGACCTGGAGGTCATCTGTTGCCGCAATCCAGGATTCGTCCTCGGACGGCTCAATCTCGGTCGGTGTCAAATGCAGGCCCAAAACATACAAGCCGCCCGAGTTAAGGGAATCTGCCATGCATTGCAGATGTTTAACTGCCAATTGTTCGGTGAGAAGGTGCCGAAAACTATTGATCGTATTGAAAGAAGCATCTGCCTTGGTTTCGTTTACGAAATCCGTCATGTCACCAACGCGGGCCAGCCCATCAATGCCCTGTTTCTTAAAACGTGAGTTACAATACGAAACCGCCTGGGCATTCAGATCAAGACCGGAAACTTTGTAACCTTTCAAACCAAGCCGATAAAGCAAACGGCCGGTGCCGCAGGCCGGTTCAAACAGCTCAACCGTTTCACGGGGCGAAAATTTTTGAAAGCACTCTTCCAGAAAATGACATTCCGACTCCCAATCCGAACCATAAACCAAGTCGTAGTAGTCCGGAAAGTCGTAAATACTCTGCTGGACAGTTTCCATAGCAAGCATTCCATGAATTCAATTGGACCAGTAGTCAAAAACAATCACGTCTTCCACAACTGGTCCAACCAACTCGACAAATTCCTGGTGGGCGGGATGCGGAAGATAAATCGCTCGATCTGCTTCACTTCGAAAAGTAACCAAGAACCCGTGCGTGAACCCTTTAGACTTATTTTC
>JAZABE010000459.1:0-5123 GCA_036137535.1 Planctomycetota bacterium
CTTCGGGCTCGGAGTCGACCGGTAATGGTTTTCACAGTTACGTTCAGAGGGCCCACTATTACCTAGGTTTTATGGATCTTTATGGCCGGAGAAACCTGGAAGATTTGAATATTCGATTTAGTCTCAAGCCTTTGAAAAAATTAACGTTTTTGACGTGGTGTCATTTCTTCGCTTTGGCCAATGGAGCGGACATCCCTTACAACGTGAATATGAAGCCTTATGCGGGTCTGGAAGCTGGGGATTCGGGAAGCCAGACGTTGGGGACCGAGCTTGATTTTAGTTTGACCTATGATTTCGATGAATCGTCCCAGCTGCGGGTCAGTTATTCGCATTTCTGGTCCGGGTCGTTTTACCGGACAACCGCGGGCGTGCCGTTTGCGCAGGATGCGAATTTTCTATACAGTCACTTTGTTTATCGCTTCTGAGAATTGCCCGGGAAAACCGAGCGCTTCGCCTAGTATTTTCCCCGGATAAACTCAGCGACGTCGGTTCGGTAAAATTGCTTCAGCGTTTGGTGATCGCTGGCAGAAAGAGAAGGTAACCGGCTGGCGTCTGCGTTGGCCTTGGCTTGTTCTGGGCGGGTGGCCCCCGGAATAATGCTGGTCACTTCTGGGAAATCCAGGCACCAGCGGAGAGCCCACTGCGCCATGGAGGTATTTTCGGGCACAAGGGGTTTGAGTTGATCTGCCAGTTCTACACCCTTGGTGAGCCCCAAGCCTGCAAAGGTTTCACCGACGTTGAATGCATCACCATCACAATTGAAATGGCGGTGGTCGCTTGGATCAAACTGAGTGTCTACAGTGAATTTTCCAGTCAGAAGTCCACTGGCCAGCGGCAAGCGAATGATCAGGTCGATTTGTTTTTCGGCGGCTCGCTCGAAAAGATCGTCGAGCGGTTTTTGGCGGAAGACGTTAAAGATAATTTGCAGCGAAGAAAGTCCCTCCACGTTTAAACAATCGATGGCTTCAGCCATTGATTCGACCGAGGCTCCAAAGGCTTTGATTTTACCCGCCGATTTTAAATCGCGAAGCACTTGCCAAACCGTTCCGTCGGTCAGGTAATCATCTGGAATGCAGTGGGTTTGTGTTAGGTCCAGTGCTTCGACACCGAGTCGGGCCAACGACGCCTCGGCGTGGGCGATCAGCGTTTCGGCGTGGAAATTGTCTGGCCAACCGGGGCTGGGACCTCGCCCAAATTTGGTGATCACGGTAAACCGTTCCGAATCGCTCCGTTCGTTTAGAAAACGCCCGATTAATTGTTCACTTCGCCCTAGTCCATAGATGTCAGCGGTGTCGATGAGAGTAACCCCAGCTTCAGCGGCTGCGTTGAGGGTCTCGATTGCCTGGGTTTCACTAACCTCGCCCCATTCAGAACCACCGAGTTGCCAGGTGCCGATGCCAACTTCGGAGACTTGGGTTTGGTTGGAATGAAAAAGGCGGGTTTTCATGATCAGCTCCAGGCTCAAAACCCGTAGTTTACGGTGAAAATCTGTGAGGTGTAACGGGCCTGTTGAGGAACCTGCAATTTGAAAATCGATTTGCCCGGCCCTGTTTCTGAAATCCCAGAGGAATTTGCGAAGCGGGGTGGCGTCCAGTAATGGTCAGGAAGCTAGTTTTTCAGTGAAAAGTCTACAAGAAACGGTGTAAACCGTTGCACGAGCATTTGGGGGGAATTTATGATTGATGGAGTTTTATTTCCTCTTTCCCACCGCATTGTTTTATGTCCATTCGAAACCAGAAATCGCACCGCAAACTGTTGTTGGAAAAACTCGAAGACAAGTTGCCTTTGTCAGGCAATAACCCACTTATTTATTGGACTGAGGGGAATACGGTTTATCGATCTGATGCTGAAGGGAGTTTGACCGAAGAGGTTATTAGCATTTCCTCTGACTATGGAGAATTGACGGACATCGACATTGACCGGGAAGCCGGTAATCTTTACATGGCGACTGCGAAAAACCATGATCCTGTTAATATTCACCGGGCCACAATTGACGGAACAGATTATCAACTGCATGGCGACAGCGAAGATTTCGGAGCAATCATGCAGGCGATTGGTGTCGATCCGGTCTCTAAAAAACTCTATGTCTCACCCCATCACCTCGAGGCTTATAAGCCCGGAGCAGCTCCGGGAGGCATGCAGCGTTTAAGTGCGGATGGAACAACCGTTGAAACGTTGGCTCAAAAACCATGGTACGGAGTCGATATTGAAGTCGATACTGCCAACGGTCATGTTTATTACTCAGGCCACACTGGGTTTACCGGTATCCGACGAATGGATCTCGATGGTTCTAATGACATTGAAATCAATACTCATGCCTTCAACGGCTGTTTTGCGTTGGACGTAACTGCTGGAAAAATTTATTACGGGAAAAACCATTGGACTGATAGTAGCAGCGGCAAGACCATTTACAGTTGCAACCTGGATGGCAGTGACATTCAAACCGTGGTCGAAGACACCGGCGGCAGGTTTTATGACATGGACCGGTTTGACAATATTTTGTACTTGAACTCCAAAAGCGACGATGCTGATGGTAACTACATCAAAAGTTACAATATTGCCACCACTGAATTCACGACTCTTTTTGAAGCTGACGGTAATCCAGCTGAAGAGGTGTTTTACGACATCGCGGTCTTTTCTGCGGTGAATGACGTTCCCACGCTGGACCCAGTTTCAGATGTGACGATCGATGAAGATGCTCCTGAGCAAACGATTGATTTAACTGGGATCACGGATGGCGATGAGGGAGAACAGCCTTTGCTGGTGACTGCCGTCAGTAGCAACCCTGGTTTAATTCCTGACCCGACAGTGACTTATGCCTCTCCCAATTCCACCGGTAGCCTTGCCTTCACACCGGTTGCCAATCAAAACGGCACGGCCACGATCACGGTGACCGTCGAAGATGGTGGCTTGGATCTGGACCTGTCGACTCAAGAAGACAACCTGACCTTTAGTCGAACCTTTGAAGTCACGGTTGATGCCGTGAATGATGTTCCCACGCTGGACCCGATATCGGATGTGACGATCGATGAAGATGCCTCCGAGCAGACCGTTGTTTTAACCGGGATTACGGATGGCGATGAAGGGAGCCAACCGCTGCTGGTGACTGCTGTCAGTAGCAATCCTGGTTTGATCCCGAACCCGACTTTGGAATTTCCTTATCAGTCAGTGGATGGTCTAGATGGTTTGGTGGCCTATTATCCGTTTAACGGAAATGCTTTGGATGAAAGTGGTAATAGTAATGACGGGGAAATATTTGGCGCCGTACTAAAAGAAGATAGGCACGGAAATCCTCAATCGGCCTACTACTTTGACGGCATCGATGATTTTATTGAAGTGGCTGATCATCCTTCGCTAAAGCCAACTGAGGGCATTACGGTTTCTCTTTGGACAAATTGGGATTACAGAGCCGGGCGAGAACATGATCGAATATTAAGTAAAAACAGTCCGTTGCCACAGAATGGACCGGGCACGTATCAGATTTTGACAGGTAACGAACAGATTGGAAAATATGGTGAAATTGGCCTTTATGTCACAACAACAGATGGGACGTATTATTTAAAAGATGAAGATAAAGTAGACGACAGTGACACTTACCTTGCTCACGGGGAGTGGCATCATGTTGTCGGGACTTTTGATGGATCAACAGCACGGGTTTACCATAATGGATCCTTGGCGTACGAGGCAAACCATGAAGGTGACTTAGTTTATTCGGATGACCCTTTGTTTTTTGGGAAAGATCAAAATCAAGGGCTCCATTACAAAGGTTTTATTGATGACGTTTTGATTTATGATCGCCCATTATCGGGGGATGAAATCCAGTCATTGTTCGAAAATCAAGCGGTTGTTAATTTCGCTCCCTTGCCCGACCAGTTTGGCACCGCCACGATCACCGTCACCGTCGAAGAAGGTGGTTCTGGGACTGGAACGTTTGAAGCGGTCAAGAATTATGACACCGGGCAGGTGGGGCGAGACATGACGCTGACAGACCTCAACGCAGATGGGGAGCTGGACGCGGTTATTGTTGACGAAACACCATCTGGAAACACGGTGGCAGTCCTTCTAGGTGAGGGAAATGGTGTGTTTGGTGCGGCCAGTCACTACCTTGTCGGTGACGTTCCGTACGCAGTTTGTGCAGGCGATTTTAATGAGGATGGTCATGTTGACGTAGTGACGGTCAACGGCGAATCAGAAGACATTAGTATTCTGCTGGGAGATGGAACCGGATTGCTCGGATCGCCAAAGTTCTTCCCGGTTGGGAGTAACCCTCAGCACCTTGATTTCGGTGACATTAATAATGATGGGCATCTTGATGTGATTGCCAGCAATCATGATGGAAACAACGTCAGTGTCCTCACAGGCCAGGGTAATGGCGATTTTAATCCAGCGGTTAATCACAGCGTTGGAACGGAGAGTCGACCGTCAGAAGTCCTCATAACCGATATTGATCAGGATGGCGCTCTTGACGTCATTTCCGCCAATACAGGTTCCCACACAATTGGTATTCTCCTGGGGAATAATGACGGGACCTTTTCAGCTGTTGAAACCTTTGCCGTGGCAGACGACCCTTTTGGGGTTGCTGTGGGAGATTTTGACAATGATGGATTGCTGGATCTCGCAACCTCAACATGGGGTGGAAATGCCTCTTTAAGTGTGTTGATGGGAAAAGGAAGTGGGTTGTTTGAGCCCGCCGTAGATTATGATGCGGGGCCTTCTCAATTCCGAGTCGCAGTTGCGGATTTTGATTCCGACGGAAACCAGGACTTGGTGGTCAGCAATGCTCAATTCACAACCCTTTCTTTGTTGTTAGGAAACGGGGATGGCACGTTTGGTGCGCGAGATGCGATCGAAGTTGCCAGGGAACCTAATAGTGTTTTGGTCGCGGATTTAAATAAAGATGGAATCCTCGACATTGCAACTAGCACGAATTTTCGAAGTCAGTCGCTTAGTGTTTTGATAGGAATTGGCGACAGTGCAACCTTTAGTCAAACCTTTAAGATCACGGTTTCTGCGGTGAATGACGTTCCCACGCTGGACCCAGTTTCAGATGTGACGATCGATGAAGATGCTCCTGAGCAAACGATTGATTTAACTGGGATCACGGATGGCGATGAGGGAGAACA
>JAZABE010000460.1:0-2119 GCA_036137535.1 Planctomycetota bacterium
CTCAAATGTCATGGAGGTGTTTACCTTGATGAATCTGGACAAAATCCTGAAAATCCATAATACGGCAGCCGAGGCACTTGCTGCTTTCGGTTAACGTTTCCACTGGAGATCTGTGCACCGGTTTTACCTGACAGGGTCGAATCTTGATATTTGTCGTTGGTAATCAGTTGGGTGTAGAATCTGAATTTGTTAGTTTGTCAGTTATGCGCGGACGGGTTCGCTGTTGAACCTTGTGTCTCGGTTTTATTCTCCTTCGAAACTAGTGTTGGGTGTTAACCATGTTGAATCGTCGAAAGTTCGTAGGTGTTTGTGCGGCTGCCGGTGCCGGTAGTTATTTTGTGAACCCAGGATTCGCAGCGGAATCGACGTCACCGAATGAACGATTGAATTTGGCTTGTGTGGGTTCAACAAATCGTGCAGGTGCGAATATCGCAGCGCTTAAGAGTCAAAATATCGTAGCAATTGCTGACATTGACTCGGGTTTGTTGGATAAAGGGAGTGCACCTTATCCGGGTGCCCGAAAGTATAGAGACTTTCGAATCATGCTCGAGAAAGAAGCTGAAAAAGTGGATGCTGTAGTTGTCGGTACGCCCGATCATACACATGCTCCTGCGGCAGCGATGGCCATGCGAATGGGAAAACACTGTTACTGTGAAAAGCCATTAACTCATACGGTTCAGGAAGCACGTGTTTTGGCAGAGCTCGCGGTAACAAAGAAACTTAAAACGCAACTCGGTACCCAGATTCACTCGCTGGACAACTACCGGCGAGTCGTGGAAGCCATTCAGGGGGGGGTGATTGGTTCGGTTAAGGAAGCCCACGTTTGGTCCAATGCCAAGTACACCGGTGGAAAGCTGGTTCCTGCGGAGAAACCTCGGAATGTCGATTGGGATTTGTGGTTGGGGCCAGCCAGCGAAAGAGATTATTGCCAAGGCATTCATCCTTTTAACTGGCGAAAATACTGGGACTATGGCACCGGCGCTTTAGGCGATTTTGGTTGTCATTATATGGATCTGACGCACTGGGCTCTCAAACTACGCCATCCCGATACTGTATCCGCTCGTGGCAACCCTCTGGATCCAATCACGCCACCAGCTTGGTGTATTGTCGATTATGAATTTCCAGCTCGCGGAAGTCTGCCTGCCGTCAAATTGACCTGGTATGACGGTGGAAAGCGGCCAGCAAAACTTGCCGAGTTGAAAGACAAAAATGGTGCTGCCCTGAATTGGTCAGCGGGTCAGTTATTTGTCGGTGATCAGGGGATGATCCTGTCCAATTACACAAATCATATCATCCTTCCCGAAGAAAAGTTTGCAGACGTTAGACGACCGGTGCAGTCAATTCCCAAATCGATTGGTCACCACAATGAGTGGGTTCGTGCCATCAAGGAAGATCGGGAAACGACCTGCAATTTTGACTATTCGGGGGCGTTGACCGAATGTGTCTTGTTGGGTGTTGCGTCATTTCGCAGCCAGCAGCCCATTGAATGGGATGCGGTTAACTTGAAAGTGAAAAACGACGAAGGGGCCCAAGAGTTTATTCACAAAGAGTATCGTAAAGGATGGACACTTTGAGCCTCAATTGCCCACGGGTTTGGTGGAAAAATGCAAAACCATGGTTCCCCGGGATTGACGGTGACTGTGGGTTGTTTTGTATTTTCGTTTTTGCGTTTCTGGTTCAATTTCTTGGAATCGTTCACGGTCAAAATTCTGGCCGAATTACCCGAGTCACGCCGAACGAAGTGTCTGCCAAGATTGGTTCTGCAGTCAACTGGTCTCCGTCTTTGACCGATGCCTTGGAGGCATCGAAGAAAACAGGAAAACCGATCTTCTGGTACATCTCGACCGTGCCAGGGACCTTCATGGATCGTAAGACCGAAATTGATCGGTACATGTTAGGCGGTCCATTTTCTTGGCCACCGATTATTCAAATTTTAAATGACCATTTTGTTCCGTTGAAAATGGTGCCGCGACGTAAGCATTCCCAGTTTGGCATTCGCCCCTATGAATTTGTGGAACCTGGGTTTCTGATTCTCAAGCCGGATTCTACCGTTGTTGAGAAGGTTGATCGCATTACAACCTTTCAATACGATTGGCTGCAACATTTATTAACTCGGATT
>JAZABE010000461.1:0-6424 GCA_036137535.1 Planctomycetota bacterium
TCCACCGTTTGTTTGGCAACCGCGACTGCCACGGGTACCCTCACTCGAGTATTGCCTTGCGAACGATTTTCCCAAGTTGACGTGAAATGAAAGGTGCTTCCCTGTCCCTTCGCACTCTCAACCCAAATCTCACCATCCATCAATTTGACCAAATTCAGGGAAATCGCCAAACCCAGGCCGGCTCCGCCATATTTCCGTGTTGAAGTGTTATCCGCCTGCTCAAACTCCTTAAAAATCTTCCGTTGCAAATTCGGTTCTATCCCTGGACCGGTATCGGATACCGAAACATGCAATTTCAGCGAATTGCCTTCGGTACTGGCAACCGCAACAAACACCGCGATTTTCCCGGCTTCGGTAAACTTGATGGCGTTACCCAGAAGATTCGTGATGACCTGGCGCAGACAAACCGGGTCACCGTAAACTTGATCTGGCACAGTTTCCGCAACTTCACAAACGATTTCCAAGCCTTTTTCCTGCCCACGGATTGAAAGCGGTCGCAGCCATTCAGCAAGCTTGGTATGCAGTGAAAACTCGGTGGGTTCCAACTTGAGTTTTCCTGCCTGCAACTTGGAAAAATCGAGAATGTCATTAATGATTTCCAAAAGCGCTTCACCAGAGTCATGCACCATGCCCAGGTATTCGCCCTGCTGCTGGTTGACCTGGCTTTGCAACACCAATTCGGTCATCCCAATAATTGCATTCAGCGGCGTGCGGATTTCATGACTGATATTAGCCAGAAACAGCGTCTTAGCGCGGTTGGCTTCGTCGGCAGCATCCCGAGCCACCTTGAGTGCCAGTTCGGCTTCTTTTTGGCGGGTTATGTCTACCACACTGCAAATGACTTCGTCTTTATCCGTATCCAAACGGACAGCACCGACCAGCACCGGAATCCGCCTGCCGTCTTTGTGAAAATATTCTTTTTCGACGGGCCGACAAAAACCTTTCTTAACCACCTCGCTTTCCATCAGTTGGTCAGTCTGTGAAAACTCTGCTGGTGTCAGGTCCCGCCAATACAAACGGTCTTGATTGAATTCATCCCGAGTGTAGCCCACCATGTCCAGAAATTCATCATTGGCGTCGACGATTCTGCCTTCGAACGTACCAGTGAAAATGCCGATGATATTCGAGGCGACTAGGGAACGAAACCTTGCATCCGATTCCTTCTGCAATTCCTCTGCCTGAATTCGATCGGTCACATCCCAAAACATCCCCTGGAGTCCAACAATTTTGTTGCGAGTATTTCGAATCGGGGCCTTAAACACCTGCACATAGATTTTCTGCCCATCCGGTCGTATATGTTCCTCGATCAATTCAACCGGGGTGCCGGTGCGTAAAACCGCCTGATCATCGTTATGATATTTTCGAGCAAGCTCCTCGGGAAACAAATCAAAATCGGTCTTACCCAGGCATTCTTCTTTCTGTTTGCCGAGGGTTTCAAAGTAACGGGTGTTTCCAAAAATGAGACAAGCCTTGCGATTCTTTTGAAAAACATTGATGGGTAAACTTTCCAAAAGTGTTTGGTAACTGGCAATGGTCTCTCGGAATCCTCGTTCTTTTTTTCTCCGTTCAACCGTATGTTGATCTAATGCCAAGGATATCTGCGACAACTGCTGCTGGATTTCAGTGGATTCCTTCTCTGAAATATCAACCCGCTTTTCCAGCAGTTCATTCATTTGTTGCAGTCGGATTGAAATCCCTCTCCGTTGCCAACCGACATAGCCAACACATACGAGCGCAAAAATAGACAAACTTCTTTCGGCCAACACGGTTCGCATCGAAACCGGTAACGTTTGTTCAGCGTCGATCGAAAAGTAACCACCGGCAATTGTTGTGAACAGGCACAAAACAGCAACAACCACAACATCGATCCGCCTCGGTGACCATAACGAAAAAAGCACCGCGCCAAAATACGGGATGGCCGTGTCGTACTCCTGGGTCCGACAATCCAATCCAAAAAAACCGACCAGAAACAGGATGCTCAAAAAATAGGCAAGAATTCTGGTCATCGACCGCTCAACAAGGCAAAATCTCTATAGTTTAATTTTGGACAGAGTTTAACATCTTCGGATCGCAATAAACCGCAATTTGCCGATTTTTGAAATTTTATTGATCCGTTTGTTCCGATTCTGAAATTTCCAAAGGGGATTCCAGCTCGGGGACCGATTTTTGATCATGAATCTCCCTAATAACTGAATACCCAAAACGAATACTTTAACAACAAGCAACAGTTCATTCCCCGACGTGGAATTGGCGAGAACCATGAACGGTATCACTCAAGCCTTTTGGCAAATCATCACCCTATTCGGTCCCTTGATCGCTTGCGTGGGACTGCTGCAAGCACTCGAATTACGGATCCAAAAACGGATGTCCCGTTATTTCGGCTGGCAATCTAACCTTTGGACGGGCTGGATCGGTGCACCGGTTCACGAATACAGCCATGCGATCGTTGCCTGGATATTCGGTCACCAAGTCGATCGCATCGTCCCCTTTCAGCCCGAAGCAAAGACGGGACGTTTAGGTTACGTCATCATCCGCTACAACGCTAAAAGCACCTGGCAAACAATGGGGCATTTTTTTGTCTGCTATGCCCCATTGGCTGGCGGTACGCTTGCGATTTTTTTTGTAACACTCCTGTTTTACCCTTCCTCCATACAAACCCAATTCCAGGTCGAACCCGCCGAACTTTTCAAAACCTCCCTGACTCAAGCAAGCCAACAGTTGACATCCATCCTCACGCCAGAAAACGTGGGAAGCATTCGGTTCTGGGCCTACAGTTACCTGGTGCTGGCCATCGGCTGTCATCTGGCTCCCAGTTCACAGGATTACCAAAAAAGTGCCCGCGGACATCGCCGGATGTTCTGGGTAGGGCTAATTGTCTTCCCTTTGTTTTTGCTGACCGGAGGGTTACCAAACGCCCTACTCAGCCCGGTCGCAACCGGTTTTTTGATGCTGCAGGCGAATTTCATATTCGCCGTTTTCTTATGCAGCTTGGCCGGCTTGACTATCTACATCATCACGGAGTTGATGACTTGGCTGTCCTGAGTCTTGGTGTTACTCTTGCAGGCCGATCGTCACAATCGATCAATCACGACCCGATTGTTTAAGAGATTCAAAAGCTTTAAAGGCTGCTTTTTGTTCAGCGTCTTTCTTGCTCCGACCCCGAGCGGAGCCATATTGTTGACCATTGACATTCGCTGCAACTTCAAATTCCTTACTGTGATCCGGACCCGATTCTCCCAGCAGCTTATAAGTCGGTGTCATTCCAAATTCTTTTTGAGCGTATCGCTGAAGCCTACTTTTAAAATCTTCTGACGTCCCATTCTCAACCGCCTTACAGATTTCATCTTCGATAAACCGCAAAATAAATCTTTTGGCCTCGCCCAATCCGCCATCCAGATAAATCGCGGCAACAAGGGCTTCAAAGACGTTTCCCAACAACGAACTGGGGAGTGGTCCTTTTTTACTGAGCCCTTTGCCCAAAAACAGCAAATCCTCGATTTTCAGCAACTGGCTGATACGGCTGCACGTATTCCGGCTAACCACCACCGATTTAATCTTGGTCAGTTCGCCTTCCTGGTAATTCGGAAATTCTTGAAAGATGGCTTCACAAACCACGACCCCCAAAATCG
Source organism: Planctomycetota bacterium (assembly GCA_036137535.1). Classification (GTDB taxonomy): domain Bacteria; phylum Planctomycetota; class Planctomycetia; order Pirellulales; family Pirellulaceae; genus JABAAE01. Next base: position 3,630 of record JAZABE010000461.1, read on the forward strand.
CATCCCCTAAAAACTCAAGCCTTTCATTGGAATCACTTCGGCTATCGGCTGCCGAGGCATGGGTTAACGCCGACCTCAGCAAGGCACGGTTCTTGAATTGATATTCAATCCGTTCTTCACACCGCTCGAGTCGCTGCGATTCCACCTTGTCTGAACTGTCCTGAGACTCCATGCGATCACTTGGGGATTATCATCCAGAATTTTTCACGCTAACAATTCGCATCACGCATGTCAACGCAAAACCTCAAGGCCCCGACACCTAAAGGTTTTCGGTAATAAAATCCGTCATTAATCGTCGCAAATGCAATGCCTGGCGAGGCAAACGAATACCATGCCGATTGCGGGGATAAATCATCAATTCAAAATCTTTGCCCGCGTTTTGCAAGGCGTTGATCAGCTGATACGTGTTGCTGATGTGAACGTTATCGTCTTGGGTGCCGTGGATAATCAACAACTTTCCGTGAAGATTCTTAGCTGCCAAAACCACCGAAGACGCGTCGTATCCTTTTGGGTTCGCAGCGGGTAGCCCCATATACCTTTCGGTGTAAATCGAGTCATAGTTTCGCCAATCGGTGACCGGGGCACCGCTAATTCCCATTTTAAATTTCTGAGAATGTGTCATCGCAAAACCAGTCATGTAACCTCCGTAACTCCATCCCCAGATCCCAATTCGATTGCCATCAACCCAATCTTTCTTTTTCAACCAATCCAGGCTGTCCTCAATATCCATCAAGTCCCTTCGCCCTAGATCTCCGTAGATGGGATATGTCTTATCCAATCCCTGGTGGGTCGCACTCCGGTTATCACACATCCAGACCACGTATCCCTTCTGCGCCAGCAACTGGTGCCAAAGGTAAGCTGTTCCGCCCCAACGGTTCCGCACCCGGGGAGCCTGAGGGCCAGCATAAACGTGCATTAAAACCGGGTACTTTTTGGATTCATCAAAGTCAGGGGGTAAGATCAACATCGATTCCATCTGGCCCCCATCGCGAGTGGGGACTCGCTGGAAAACGGGTTGATTCATAGCGTAGTAGTCCAGTTCATCCACCAGGTTCGGCTCGACATACCGGACAAATGAACCGTCCATTCGCCTTAGGGACACTCGGGTGGGCATGAGAACACTACTCTCGTAATCAAAAAAATAGGTCAAACTCGGATTTGCAACAATCGAGTGATTGAACTGGAGATTGGTAATCGCTTGGGAACGGCCACTGGAATTCAGTCGGTACAACTGTATCCGGGTCACATCATCAGGATTCGCCGCCAAGTAAAACACGCCATCCTGTGTGGCACCAATTAATTCCCGAACTTCGATGGCATCGTTTTTCGGATGAGTTAAACCGCGGTCCGCTTCGATCAACTGCCCCTGGTCAGAATAGGTAGCGATATGCCGCCGACCGCCGCGGTGGGTAAACCAAATAAACCCCTCTCGCCCGCTAACCCAAACGGGGTTGCCCGGTGATTCAATCCAACCTTTTTGAACCGATTCCTCCACCAGAATTTCAGGGGCTTTACCCGGTTTCCAAGAAATCAATTTGAGTTGATTCTGAATTCGGTTCTGCAGCTGAAAAAAGACCTTTCCCTGGGGGCTCCAGCAAACCCGGGAAATCAGGGGCTCTTTGAGTTCAAACTGGTCCACATCCAGCGTCTGACCATCGACGGAAATTCCTATGGTGGGATTGGGATCTCCAGCCTTGGGATACGGGTAAACTTCATGGGATTGTCGCACCGGAAGGTGGTCCGTAACCTGGTATCTTTTCACCTTCGACTGGTCCAGCGTCAGGTAGGCGAGAGATTTGGAATCCGGGGACCACCAAAACCCCTTGAAATCTCCTCGTCCGTACAACTCCTCCTGATAGACCCAGTCCAGTTTGCCGTGCAGGATATTTTGACTTCCCGTTGTGGTTAACGGTTTCACCTGGCCCGTTGTCAGATCCACTCGGAAAAGATTGTTTTCCTTGACAAACGCTAGGTGTTTGCCATCCGGACTCACAGTAACCAGTTCCTCGCCAGCTTCATCCGAAGTCAGCCGCAGAGCTTTCTCTTGAGTCAACGCAACCCAGTACAAATCGTTCGCAGCATTAATCACTACGCCAGTGCTAACCTGGATCGGTCGGCCCTGGGAAACCCGGGACGCCACTTCTGTGGTAATCCCTGGAATTTGAGATAACCTGGCTTTCAGTACCGGCGGAGTCAGTTGAGAGATTCGTTCAAGACTTCCCGTTTCCACTTCCACCCAAACGGGACGGCCATTCCAATTCCTGCGATAACGAGTAGGGGAGACCCAATCCAGTGATGGTGACGTGTTGCCCCCAAAATCAACTTTTCCTTGCAGTCCATAAAGTTCTTCAATGGTGAATTTTTGCTGCGGCTCGACCTGGGTCACCGGAGAAAGTTCCAATAAATCGGGGTTTCCTTGAAAACTAAACACCGGAAACGGCGAACCCACGGCCACGGACGCATCAAAGAAATTCCAAGTCGTCAATCCATCATCGGATTCTGGGTCTAACAAGTAGGCGGCAAGTCGGCCTAGTGGTTGCGAAGTCGAGACAAAATAGCACCCGGCTTCTGCCTTAAATCGCGACGCCATCCATTGGCCGTTCAAAGTTAACAGAGAATGTTTTTGAAATTCTGGGGCGCGGGAGACTGACTCAACTCGGAACTTTTCTACGTCAAGCTCGACAGTAGCATCCAGTTGAAAAACCTGCACGCCGTGCATTAGAAGCCGGTCAACCACTCGACCATGCTTGGGTTGCAACAGATACCCACTGGGAATCCACTTCTTTTTCGTGGAA
>JAZABE010000462.1:0-1136 GCA_036137535.1 Planctomycetota bacterium
AAAAAATGGATTCGCACGATCGAAGACGCAAAAAATGAAAAAGAGAGATTGGGAATGAACGGAAAATGAAGGTTTTGCAAAGTCTGAAGCGAATGGGTGGGTGACGGGGTGGAGTTCGAGGCATCTTATCTTTGTGATAGTTGCGGGGAGGAAATTGTCGTTCCGATTGACCCGACGGCGGGAGATCACCAGCATTACGTGGAAGATTGTCCTGTGTGCTGCAATCCCAATGTGCTGGTCGTCGAAATCAGCCAAGGCCAAGTGCATGTTTTCAGTCGTCCAGAACAGGATTCCCAGTAATTCTTCGCTTGCTGAGCGTTGTCATTCCCTGTGGGGAGAACTCGAACTGCGGGTTTGCTGCCGTTAACGGTGGGATGCAGTTAACCCCACTAAAAGTTTCCGGGGTTTTCCGGGATGATAAAGGGGACGTTCAAAATTCAAACCTGTCCGGAAAACCAATTTTTTGTTAGAGGGAAACCATGAAGACGATTCCTGTTTTAGTGCTTTGCGGCTGTGCTTTTGTCTTGGGATTTGGCGACACGAACGCGGTCCAGCGAGAGCAAACTTCTGGCCCAGGGCCCGCTGGCCATCAGTGGGAGTACCTGTTTATCAAAGGGGATGACAATGGGTTTGAAGGTATCCAGGAAAGGGATCTCGATGGCGACGGAAAAATGGATTCCTATTCAATTGATTCCTGGAATCAGCTTGGTAAACAGGGTTGGGAACTGGTGACGATGGACCGGGGAATGGCAACTCTTAAACGTCCCTTGAAGTAGTCGTGGTTTTCTCCGTTGGCGCCCGCCGCACTTTGGATCCTTCGAGCAAAAAAATAGCAGGATTGATTTCGAAATCCGGTTGATGTGCGGTCGGGATCCTCGGAAAGCGGGTACCGAAACTCGTAATTGCGATACCTTTATCGAGCCGGTCTATCGCTTTGCCATAGTTGACGGTTCAGTAAGTCACTTCTATATTTCAAACTTGCTCGAAAAACCAAGAGTCGTTTTAAAAAAAAGAGTCTTGAGAGGCCTTCAAGTTAATTTTTTTATCCCTTCGGAGAATCCATAGTTATGCTTACCGACACTGAAATCAAAGAACTTGTAAGTGATTATGGAAAGCGGGTGAATGAAGGCAGGACA
>JAZABE010000463.1:0-4476 GCA_036137535.1 Planctomycetota bacterium
GGCCGATCCGGTGGCGGTGGCGGCGGAGGTCGTGGCCGATCCGGTGGTGGTGGTGGCGGAGGTCGTGGCCGATCCGGTGGTGGTGGTGGCGGCGGAGGTCGTGACCGTTATTGATCCGGGTAAAACCAGAAACAGATAAATTTCAAAAGGCTCGGTTTTCCCGGGCTTTTTTTTATGGGTTACAATTGCATTTAATTAGCCTATTCAAAACGATGGTTCCTGGCCTGAGCAATGGAAAAATCTGCGACACAATACGAGGATGAAATCAATAGCCTCCGAGCTCAATACAATGAGCTGGCGGAATTGGCAGGGTCACTGGCGCATGAAATCAAGACACCGCTCTCAGTCATCAGTTTGAATGTTGCCTTGATGGCTGAAGATTTCGAAGGGGCCAATACTCCTGAAGAAAGACGTACGCTTCTGAAATTAAAAGAACTCAATAAACAGTGTGATCGATTGAATGAACTGGTGCGTGATTTTCTTCGTTATTCTCGCCCTGAAAAAATCGACCTTCACATTGGGGATTTGAACCTAGAATTGGAATCAGTCATCGATTTTTTCGCGGTGATGGCGGAGGAAAGCGGTATTGAGGTCATTCGACATTTGGATTCTGATTTGCCATCGGTGATGTTGGATCGACAGATGATACAAGTTGCCCTTCAAAACTTGATCAAGAATGCAGTGGAATCAATGGAAGAAGGTGGACAGTTTTTGGTTCGGACGCGTGCGACTTTAAATGGCGTGGCACTTGATTTAATTGACAACGGGTGTGGAATGGATGACAACACATTAGTCAAAGTGTTTACCCCTTTTTACACTCGAAAAGAGGGCGGCAGTGGACTGGGTCTTCCAACTGCCAAGCGTTTTATCGAAGCTCACGGAGGAACGATTGGTGTCCAAAGTGAAATTGGCCTGGGGACTCAGTTTACGATTGAGTTGCCAGTCCCCAAGCGAATCGATTCTTAAGCCGGAGTGGTTGTTAAATGCAATTTTAACCACGTAGATAGGAAGATTTTGTCTCTCCTTGGTTCCGGAGTTTTTTTGGGCACCTCGACGAAACCAAAAGAGCGGCGTAATAATGACATCTTGAATTACGTTTTTTTGCGGCGCCGGATATGGAGTTGATTCCCACTCATTTATTGTCTGAGACTGACTGTTTTATCATTCACTGGAGTGATTCCAGTGAACAACGAATCAAGATCAAACGGCTCAGGGATCAATGTCCCTGCGCTGATTGCCGAAAAAGAAGGGAGGATCGAGATGGTTTGCCGAAATCTGGCTTGCCGATCATTACGGTTGATGAGGCGAAGCCAGTGCAAATTGTCAAAATGGAACCGGTTGGTAATTATGCTTATTTGATTCGGTTTAGTGATGGCCATGCATCCGGAATTTTTACGTTTGATTATTTAAAGTCATTGGAATGAAATGATATGACGGATCCTATTTTCATTGGTGCTACAGACGAGAACATCGAAGACCTCGATGCAGTGACTGTAATCTCGAAACATCTTGCATTTGCAAGACGTTACACTCTATCGTTGCTTGAAGGGCTGGATGAAAGTGATTGGTTTCGACAGCCGATACAAGGAGTCACCCATATCGCTTGGCAAGTTGGGCACATCGCCATGTCGCAATATGGTCTTGGATTGTTTAGACAGCGGGGGCGTTCAGAAGTCGACTTAGAATTGATGCCCTCAGCATTCCGGAAGAAATTTGCACGGGGGACCACGCCCAATCCGGATCCTGGTGCTAATCCATCCCCGAGTGAAATACAAACTATTTTTGACAGGGTATACCAACAGGTTCAAGAAGAATTGCCGACCTTTACGTTGGACCATTTGAACCTTGCTGTGGAGCCACCCCATGCTGCCTTTTCAACTAATTATGGTGCATTGTTGTTTGCAGTCGACCATGAAATGATACATGCTGGACAAATCGGACTTTTGAGGAGATTACTGGGTAAGGAGCCAATTCGGTAAGGGCATGGATGAAAATAGAAATTACAAGTTGATCTTTTTTGTTCTTGGCATTTGCCTTTTTGGGCAGCAGAGTGCCGGGCAAATCCGGTCAGATTATGTCAGGGAAAACTACACAAAATCTGAGTACAAAATCAAGGTTCGAGATGGAGTGCATTTGCACACCGTGGTTTTTACCCCACAGGACCGTTCCAGGAAGTACCCGATCCTGATCAACCGGACACCCTATAGTTGTAGGCCCTATGGTCGAGATCAGATGCCGGGCAGAATTGGCCCCTCCGAGTGCATGGAACGCGAAGGGTATATTTTTGTCAAACAAGACGTGCGTGGCCGGTGGATGTCGGAAGGGAAGTATGACAACATGCGTCCCCATGTAGCGGGCAACCGGTCTATCGATGAAAGTTCCGACACCTACGACAGTATCGAATGGCTGTTGAACAATATTCAAGGGAATAATGGTAAGGTTGGTTTGTGGGGAATTTCTTACCCCGGTTTTTACGCTGCGGCAGCTTTGCCTGAAGCCCACCCAGCATTGGTCGCATCCTCCCCCCAGGCGCCCATCAGCGATTTCTTTTTCGATGATTTTCATCACCAGGGAGCGTACCTGTTGATGTATTGGATGGCGACTCCTGTTTTTGGTTACCAACACAAAGGGCCGACACAGAATCAATGGTACAAGATGCCGCAGGTCAATGAGCAGGATGCTTACCGGTTCTATTTTGACCTGGGGCCACTGTCGAATACAAAAAAATATTATGGCAAAGATAATTTCTTTTGGCAGCAACTTGTCGACCATCCGAACTACGATGAGTTTTGGCAAAGACGAGGGATTCTTCCTCACTTGAAAAAAGTTCACACCAATGTCATGACGGTTGGAGGCTGGTTTGATGCCGAAGATTTGTATGGTCCGCTGAAGATCTACCAGACGATTGAGAAAAATAATCCGGGCACATTTAACTGTTTGGTGATGGGACCCTGGAGTCATGGAGATTGGTCGCAGAATGTTGTTTCTCAAAAAGTTGGTAACATCTCGTTTGGCGAAAACCTCTCTGAATTTTATCAAAAAGAGGTCGAAGCCCCTTTTTTTGCCCATTTCTTAAAAGGAGAGAATCATCAGCCCAAATTCGAGGCACTGGTGTTTGATACCGGCAAAAAGCATTGGACGGCTTTTCAAAAATGGCCACCTCAGAAATCAAAGAAGCAAAACTGGTTTTTTTCAAAAGACCGATTGAGTTTTGAACGCGTGGATTCCGGTTCGGAGTATTCGGAATTCGTCAGTGATCCAGCACAGCCGGTTCCCTACCGAAAGCGAGAAGATCTGAAGATTCGCTTTACCCCTCGCCCTTACATGACGGATGATCAACGATTTGCGTCCCGGCGAAAAGATGTGTTGGTATTTCAGTCTGACGTTTTGCAAGAGGGCGTTACTGTGGTGGGACCGATCACAGCCAATCTAAAAGTATCCACATCAGGAACCGCTGCGGATTGGATTGTCAAACTCATTGATGTTTATCCTGAAGATACGATGGATGACCCCAGGGCTCCTGGGATCAAGATGGGGGGATACCAGCAGATGGTCCGCAGTGAAGTACTGCGTGGACGGTTTCGAAACAGCTTTTCCAAACCCGAGCCTTTTGTGCCAGGGCAGATCACCGACGTGCAGGTCCCTCTTCAGGATGTTTTTCACACGTTCAAAAGAGGGCACCGCATCATGGTCCATGTGCAAAGTACATGGTTTCCGTTGATTGACCGGAATCCCCAAAAGTACGTTGAAAATATCTTTAAAGCCAGCGAGTTTGATTTTCAGAAGGCAAACCACCGGGTGTACTTTTCCGGGCAGCACCCAAGTACCTTGACGATTCGGACACTGAAATAGATCAGGCTTCGGATGGTGTTGACTTAGGCGGCCTGCAATTTTTCCGATTTTGGTTGTTGTGGTCTTTTCAGATTCGGTTGAGAGGCAACCCGCATTGTGAATTCGATGGCATCATTGATTTTTGCCGACCATTGTTGGTGAAAAAAATGATAGATTGCAAAATCGATTTCCATTCCAGCATGGGCAATCTCCAGCCCTTGTTGCGTAATGAGCTCCCGTTCGGCCGGTGGAGATTGAGTGATGTTTTGGCGCTTGCGTATCCGGTAACTCGATCCCAGCAGATTCAAGAGAATGGCTTGGCAAACGTGGTAATACTCTGTGAGTCCGACAAACCAAAATCGATTCTTGAGTTTATCCATGGCTTCATCGGTTGATTCGCAGGGGCCGACCAATAGATCCGACATGTGATTGCTTGACTTCAATTTGCAAAATTCTTCAAAGGAACCCGGGGAGGCAAATTTTTGGGGAGAATTCCGGTGATTAGCATGACGCCAAAGAAAATTCGAAATCAGTCGATCGGTGGGATGGCGAAGGTAGGTGATGGCGTGAACCGACGGGACGCGATCTTGAACCTGTCGCAAGTGCTCCGAAGTTAAGTGTCCGCGAATGAGCGAAACCGGTCCT
>JAZABE010000464.1:0-2784 GCA_036137535.1 Planctomycetota bacterium
CCTTCGACCCAATCTTCCTGCTTGATTCCGTAGTTGGCTCTCTTGCGAGGATCGGGATTATGCCCCAGCACGGCCATGATGGTATTGCTTTTATCCAGAATCACAAGTCGCCCGTGCAAATCCGGAACAGAAACGTAATCCCCCTGGACAGCAACCGAGGTCGGCATCCCCAGACCGGTGATCACCTCCTCAATAAAATCGCCTTCCAGAGAATAATGCAGGAGCCGCCCTTTCGGCTGGTGATTTCGATCGCAGATCAAAAGGCGTGCCGGTTGATAGCGGGTATCCAGAGTCATCCCGTGAGCCGTGTTAAATTGCTTCAACCCATTTCCCTTCGATCCAAAATGCATCAGGTACTTGCCTGTTTTGTCGTATTTGAAGATATGGTTACTGGCGTAACCATTGGACAGGAAGATATCTCCGTTGTCGGCAACGGTGATCGCCGTTGGGCTCATCCGGATCTTGCCAAGGCCTGATTCTTCAGGAAAAGTCAGCTTGAGGACGATCTTGCCTGTTTTGGCTTCGAACTTAATCCCCTCCCCGTCATTATTGCGTGCGGCATAGATGTATTCCGTGCCCTGCTCTTCCCGGATCTCGATGTCATGCATGTTCGAATAAGCTTTCCCCACATGTTCCCGGATCACCTTGCCGTCAGGGGAAAAAATCACCAAACCTTTATTGGCACTGGTGTAAACATTGCCTTCTCTGTCAACCACGACCCCGCCATGAGTGGGGCCAAGTGCCGATTTACCATCCGGTCGAAGCCCCCACCCGGGCACTGTGTCAAAAGTCATTGACCCACTACCCATCCGCACCGGATTGACTTTTTCCTGTGCAAACACCTGAGCCGAACCCAAGAAGTTTAACAACGTGATGTTCAAAACGAATAAACAAAAAATACAATTTTTCATGATGCCCAGCCAGTTTTAGTTTTTGGATTAGTTCTCCATTCCCTAAGTCTTAACAAGATCGAGACCAACAAACCACCAGTTTCCATCGCGAAACTGCCAATTCCAACGCTGATGACTGCTTTCCAGCAACAAAGCAACCTGTTCAAAAAGGCCAATCCGTTCCCAATACCGATTTCTGGAGCTCGGTCAATTCCTGAATTCCTTTCTTACCCAGAGCCAATAACATGGCAAGCTCCTCTTCGGAAAACACATCCTCTTCACCGGTTCCCTGCAATTCGACAAAGCTCCCACGACCGGTCATCACCACATTCATATCAACCGCCGCCGCAAAATCTCCCTCGTAGTCAAGATCAAGCGTCGGTTCGCCATCCACAATTCCAACACTGATCGCTGCCACATTATCTCGAAGTGGGTAATTCTGAGGATCAGGGAGTTCCGGTCGCACCGTCTTAATCGCGTCGACCATTGCGATAAAAGCCCCAGTGATCGATGCCGTTCGGGTCCCCCCATCTGCCTGCAGGACATCACAATCGACGTTAATCTGTCGTGGTCCCAGTGCCGAAAGATCCGCAACCGCCCTTAAGCTTCGGCCAATTAACCGCTGAATTTCTGTTGTCCGTCCGTCAACTTTACCCCCTCGATCCCTCCGCTTACGAGGGCGGGTACTACTGGGCAACATGTTGTATTCCGCAGTGATCCAACCTTTTTCCGAATCCCGCATCCAGGGTGGCAGATCCTCATCGATTTCCGCAGTGCAGAGAACAACCGTCTCACCGCACTCATACAACACACTACCCTGCGCCTTGTTGGTGAAGTTCCGCTGGACCTGGACCGGACGAATCTCGTTTTTTTCCCTCATGCGAAAAGCCTTGATTTAAATTGCATTGGTAGTCACGTTGGATTTCGATTTTCCTGGACCCAACAACCAGGTCATCAAACCCTTTTGGGCATGCATCCGATTTTCTGCCTGTTGGATCACCAAGCTGTTGGGCGAATCCATCACTTCATCAGTGACTTCTTCCCCCCGATTGGCTGGAAGGCAATGCAGGAACTTGGCATCCTCCTTGGCGCAGCTCATTAAACGGGCATTCACCTGGTAATCTTTAAATGCCGCCCGCCGCTCGTCTTTTTCAACTTCCTGCCCCATACTCGTCCACACATCCGTGTAAACAAAACCGGCTTGGTCAACGGCTTCCACGGGATCGAGTGTCTGATTGAAATGAACCTGTTCACCCATTCCCAGCAGTTGTTCAACAAAGCAATCATCAAACTGATAACCTTGGGGTGAGGCAACACTAAACTGGATCCCCAGTTTGGCACAAATAATGGCCAAACTTCGCGAAACGTTATTGGCGTCGCCAATGAAAGCCAGCTTCTCACTCTGGAGGTCATCACAGTTTTCCATCATGGTTAAGGCATCCGCCAAAGACTGGCAGGGGTGATACAGGTCCGTCAATGCATTGATCACTGGACAAGAGGAATTCTCTGATAGTTCGACCACACTTTGGTGTGACTTGGCGCGACAAATAATGATGTCGACGTAACTGCTAAGGACCGAGCTGAAATCTCTGATCGCTTCACGCTCACCGCCCCAGCCCACATCATCGCCCGAAAGGTAAAGGCAACTGCCACCCAAATGCTGAATCCCGGTCTCAAAACTGACCCGGGTTCGCAGTGATTGCTTTTCAAAGATCATTGCTGCAACACAGCGATTCAAAATCGGGTCACGCCGGTTTTCCAGACGAAATTTCGACTTCAAATCGATCGCATGATCAAACAGCTCTTGAATTTCAGCAGAGGAATAGTCGATTAGGGAAAGAAAATGTCTCATCTCGAAGTCCGTCATCAGAATGCCGTACACGGAAAACAAAAA
>JAZABE010000465.1:0-1679 GCA_036137535.1 Planctomycetota bacterium
AGCAGTCAGTTCCAGTTGCTCGTTGCCTTCAGCGATCTGTTGTTTTAAAGCCTGGAAAGAGGCATAACGCCGGGGAACGCCCATCCAGCCAAGCACGTGCATCAGGAAAAACGTACCGTTGAGAAAGACAAAGGTTAAAAAGAAGTGAAGCTTACCCAGGGTTTCGTTCATGATTCTGCCGAAAAGTTTTGGGTACCAGAAATAAATGGTCCCAAAAACAGCCATGACGGTCCCAGCAAAGAGAACGTAGTGAAGGTGGGCGACAATGAAATAGGTGTCGTGTAGGGGAATGTCAATCAAGGGTGAAGCAATTGGAATGCCCGAGAGTCCACCGATGATGAACATGGAAACAAATGAAATGGAAAACAGCATGGCGGTCGTCAGTTGGAGATTTCCTTTCCAGAGGGTGCCGATCCAGTTGAATACTTTGATGGCACTGGGCAACGCGATCAGGATCGTTGAAAGGGCAAACGTGGTTCCCAGCATTGGATTCATGCCTGATATAAACATGTGGTGTCCCCAGACAATAAACCCCAGACCGGCGATGCCGGAAATGGAATAGATCATCGGTTTGTAACCAAACAGAGGTTTGCGAGCAAAGCAACTGAGGATGTCTGAGACCATCCCCATGGCCGGGAGAATCATGATGTAAACGGCAGGATGCGAGTAGAACCAAAACAGGTGTTGCCACATCAAGGGTTCGCCTCCCCCGGCAGAGGTTGCACTTTCGGGACGGAAGAAACCTGTTCCCCAACAATTGTCCGCAATTTGCATGCACAGTGCAGCAGTCAATACGGGTAAGGCAAACGCCTGCAGGATTGCTGTGACGAACATTCCCCAAATGGTCATGGGTAAGCGGAACATTGTCATGCCGGGTGCCCGCATTTGAATAATGGTCGTTAAATAGTTAACCGAACCCATCATGGAGCTGATGCCAACAAAGACTAATCCCAGAAGCCAGAAGGTTAAGGCCGGCCCTTCGGTCATTGGAGGATTCGCGGTCCAACCGAAAGAGGCGCCGAACGTTGGGGTGCCAAAACTGAGTCCCATGAAAATGAATGCGGGCCACATCACCCAGTAACTGAGCATGTTGAGCGTGGGGAAGGCCATGTCCTCCGCACCGATCATCAAGGGGATTAGAAGGTTTCCAAAGGCGCCGGCAAGAATGGGAATGATCACGAAAAAAATCATGATCGACGCATGCATTGTAAACAGCATGTTATAGAATTCTGGCGAAATCTGGCCCCCCTCGGTGGCAAACAGTTCTTTTCCAAAATAGGGCATGTTGGTCCACGGCCAAGCCAACTGAATTCTCAAGGCGATGGCCAAGACGCCGCCCACCAGGAACCAGATCAAGGTGGAAAACAGGAACTGGGTTCCAATCACTTTGTGATCCCGTGAAAAAACATAACGCGAGATCCATGATTGTTTCGGGTGATCATTGGGTGTAGTCATGGTTATTCCGTCTTCCCGTTGATCGTCTGGGTTTTATTCACGGGTTTCGGTTTGACATCAAACTCACCGAATCCATTTTGCAAGGCATGCTGCCTGACGGTGAACTTTGAGTAGTCATCCCGGGTCAATGGATAGAGCCGTCCATTCATGCGGGAATGGCCCCAGCCACAAAGTTCGGCACAGAGAACATCATAAATTTTGTTTTTTTCAACTTTGTCGCTTTG
>JAZABE010000466.1:0-8241 GCA_036137535.1 Planctomycetota bacterium
AAACAAGCCGTGATCAAGATCAAGCGGACCAATCTTGCCGAAAGACTCTACCGGATCACAGGAACAGGTATTTACCGGGACACACGCCTGCTCGGCTTGCAACCTCCCATTGATTTGCCTGCCATGAATTCACGGGTGCTTGGGAGTGACAGCGTCGTCAACGCGATTTACCGTGATAAGCTTTACTGGTTCTGGGGGGATACCAACCGGCTCAAGTATCCTCTGGGAAATTTCCAGGTCACCGGCGCCACCTCGCCACTCCCAGAATCGATCAACCCATCAAACGGAATCGAACTCAATTACTTCACAGGCCCTGATGGGTTCACCAGACCCATGGCTCCCGTCCAGGGCAAGGGCCCCACCTGGATTTTCGGGGTGTTTGTCACCCACGACCCAGAAGGCAAACCGCGGCTGGTCGCAAAATATGAAAAAGTCAGGCAGTCAATGGCCGCTTACCAACGAGGTCTCGTCCTGTTTGATGATGCAACCCAGCAATTCAAAAAATGGGTCGAATTTGAACTACAGGCCCCCCTGTTCCCAGCAGGTCAGTCACTGCAACGTGTGGTGGGCGAACGCAACTATGTTTTCTTTGCCACTCCGTTTCCCCTGGTGCGTGTCCTCAACGACTTTAAATCGATCCAGGACACTCGCAATTACGAAGCCTACACCTATTTCAAGCCAGGCAAACCCATCACCAGGGACAAAAACGGGAAACTTCAAGTGACCGCTGATCACCTCGAACGAGATGCCAATCAAAAACTGGTGACTCATTGGAAAAAAAAGGCTCACCCCCTATCACCCCAGCTTGAACAACAACTCGTTCAGCAGAAATTAATCCAGCGAGATGAAGCCATCTCCTTGCTTTCGGATCGCCTTGCCGATCCTGAACCCAAAAGCAAAACGATCATACTTTCCAGTGGATCTGTAGCCTGGAATGCCTACCGTAAAAAATGGATCCTGATTGCGGTTCAAGCGTGGGGAACCTCAATGCTGGGTGAACTTTGGTATGCCGAAGCGGACCAACCCGAGGGCCCCTGGAGTGAAGCGATAAAAATCGTCTCGCACGACAATTACAGTTTTTACAATCCCCGGCACCATCCCTATTTTGACCAAGACGGTGGAAAGACGATTTTTTTTGAAGGAACGTATACCAAAAGCTTCTCCGGAACCCAATCAGAAACCCCCTGGTATGATTACAATCAGATCATGTACAAACTGGACCTGGAAAAAATCAGGTTCCCGACAGAGTAGGCATTCGAATTTCACCATGAACCGGCTGGGTAAACGATTTCGATTCTCCCGCGGCGGCCTGCCGGTCGTGCTGGCTTGGCTGGTCATTACGGGAACGGTGATCGCACAGGAAAATCGGAAAACCGTCGACTTTCAATCACGAATTGCGCCGATCTTCAAACAACACTGTTACTCTTGCCACAGTGGCAGCCAGGTTGAATCCGGCTTCCGCCTTGACCGTAAAAAACGAGCGATCGAAGGTGGGGATCAAGGAATCGCGATTGTCCCCAAATCCCCTGCAAACAGTCCGCTTATCCACCGTATTACCACCGACGGCGATGAGCGGATGCCACCTGAAGGCAAACCGCTCTCAAAACTTCAAATCACCGAAATCAAACAGTGGATTGCCCAGGGAGCTCACTGGCCCGACGGGGTTGATCCGCAAACCAGTGATCAGACCACTCACTGGAGCTGGCGTCCTCTTGCGAATCCTGCACTTCCGTCGATCCAACACGACGGCTGGGCGAACAATGCTATTGATTATTTTATTGCCGCAAAACTGGAAACAAAAAACATCTCTCCCTCACCAAGGGCGCCACGATCCACCCTGATTCGCCGTGTTTTTCTGGACTTGATCGGATTGCCCCCGAGCCCCTCACAATTGAATCACTGGAAAAACAACCCAGCACCTCACTGGTACTCTCAGCTGATCGAAAACCTACTCAATTCACCCCACTATGGAGAACGCTGGGGGCGGATCTGGCTTGACCAGGCGCGTTACGCCGACAGTGACGGTTACGAAAAAGATCGGCCGCGTCCCAACGCTTACCTGTATCGCGATTGGGTGATCAACGCCCTGAATTCAAACCTACCCTTTGACGAATTCTCCATTCAACAACTAGCTGGTGATCTCCTACCTAATGCGACAGCAGCAACCCGGTTGGCCACCGGTTTTCATCGCAACACCTTGACCAATCACGAAGGCGGCATCGACCGTGAAGAAGACCGCGTCAAGCAAACCATCGACCGGACCAACACGACCTTTACGGTTTGGATGGGGCTAACGGTCGGCTGTGCCCAATGCCACTCTCACAAGTACGACCCCATTTCCCAACGAGAATATTTTGAACTGTATTCTTTTTTCAACGACGCTGACGAAGCTTCCACCAAGTTAGACCCAACTGAAATTCAAAAACTGGAATTCGAAAGGGCTAAAGCGCAGCACCAACTCAAGCTGAACCAAACCCAAAATCGATTCGAGGCACAAAAGCAAAAACTGCAAAGCCAAATGGGCGGCTTGATAACTGAGCTAAACAAACGATTTCCTACCGGCACGCCTGAACCCACCGTCGACGGATTGATTGCGTATTATCCACTCGATGGGGAACCCCAACAAATCACGCATGAATTGCAAGCCCGGCGATCTGCGACATTTCAGGGTCCTGGCAGGCTCACCTCCGCGCCCGGCAAAGATTCACCGCAAGATGAATCCACGGCAGAAACCGCGGCTACCGGATCGGTTTTTCTGGATGGTTCCGGGCAGCACCTGGAACTGGCCAACGTATCTGGATTCAAGAGTAACCAGGCTTTCACCTGTTCCGCCTGGATTAAACCCGACAGTCCCGCAGGAGGCATTCTCACCAAAATGGATGAACCCAATGCCTTTCGCGGCATTGACTTCACCCATTACCAGGGCGCACTGGAAGTCCATCTTGTCGATCAATGGCCAATCAATGCGATCAAGATCACCCCCAAAAACACTCGTCTCAAAACCGGTCAATGGCAACATGTCTTGTTTTCCTATGACGGCTCAAAAAAAGCAGCCGGGGTGAACATCTACATCGATGGGAAAAAAACAGAATCCAAGGTTTTTCACGACACCTTGAAAGGAGATTTCAGCACGCCGGATCCCTGGAGAATTGGACGCCGAAAAGTCAGCAGCTTTTACAAAGGGTCCATCGATGATGTCCGCATTTACCAACGAGTTCTCACGGACGCAGAGATCCAGATATTAGCAGGGGATCATCAAAACCTTCGGCAAATCCTCAAGATCACGAGCAAACCTAAAAAGGATCGAACTGAACAGGAACACTCCGAGTTACTACGTTACTTTATCGCCGCCGATCTGAAAGCTTCGGCATTAAAAAAAGAACTCCTGAATTTGAAGGGCACCCCCCCTAAAATCAAAACCCATACCGCAATGACCTTGGCCCAAAGATCGTCACCTCGGACAACCCACGTTCATATTCGAGGCGAATTCCTCAACCCGGGACCCCGGGTCACAATTGGAACCCCCGAGTTTCTCCCCTCACTCCAAACTTTGAATTCCCAAAGGCCAAACCGACTAGATTTGGCCCAGTGGATTTTTGACCCGCGCAACACTCTGCCTCCAAGGGTTTTCGTTAACCGGGTTTGGCAACACTATTTCGGCCGGCCCCTTGTTGAATCCGAGAACGACTTTGGAAGTCAGGGGAACTCTCCCACGCACCCCGAATTACTGGATTATCTGGCTTACAATTTTTCTCGCGACGGATGGGACCTCAAGCAACTTCACCGCCTGATCATCAATTCGTCAACGTATCAACAGTCATCCCAAAAGCGAAATAAATTGCTGGAAGTCGATCCCAACAACCGACTCCTCGCCTACCAAAACCGGTTAAGAGTTTCGGCCGAAACGGTGCGAGATCTGGGCCTTGCCTGTAGCGGATTACTGGATGCCAGGGTGCATGGCCCCAGCGTCTATCCCCCCCTCCCGCCTGGGGTGATTGAACTGGCATTTATCGACGTAATCAATCGGGGGCCCTGGGAAGTCAGTGCCGGAGGCGACCGGTATCGGCGGGGGATTTACACATTCTTCCAAAGAACTTCTCCCTATCCAATGCTTTCCCTATTTGATTCCCCGGATTCCAACATTACCTGCACTCGCCGAGAAACCTCCAACACTCCCTTGCAAGCGTTGGCCATCTGGAACGACCCGGTGTTTGTTGAATGTGCCGCCGAATTGGCCAATCGACTGCTTCGATCGACAGCGACCACTAATGAAGAACGATTGCGGCTGGCCTTTCAAATCTGCTTCTCAAGACAACCGCAAGCCGAAGAATTGGACGTCCTGTTGAATTTACTGAAAGACTCTAAGTCGGTTTTCAAAAAACAGACCCAACTTGCCGCCAAGGCTGCTCGGAGGATCCAGAGTCCTGACGGGATTTCCAATCATGAATTCGGAGGCTGGTTCCTGGTTGCCCGCACGCTGATCAACCTAGATGAATTTATTGTCCGACCCTGACCCGATTACCTAGCACCGACTTTATGGATCCTCTAAGCCAACACCGCCGAAACTTCCTAACCGCCAGTGCCAGCGGACTTGGCAGCGCAGCTCTCTTGGACCTGCTCAGCAGAGAAACCCATGCCCAGGAGCCAGCCAATTCGACTGCTGACCGATCAAGTCACCATGCAGGAAAGGCCAAAAACGTCATTTTCATCTATCCAGCCGGGGGGCCGAGCCAACTGGAACTTTTTGATCCCAAACCAACTCTCAATTCGCAAACGGGGAAGACTCTCCCCGAATCCATCACCAAGAATGCACGATTCGCCTTCATCAAGAAAGATGCAAAATTGATGGGAACCAAACGTGTATTCAAAAAACAGGGTGAATGTGGTACCGAACTCTCTGACTTGCTGCCTCATCTTTCGAGTTGCGTCGATGACATCGCGTTAGTCCGTTCAATGCACACCGAGGCTTTCAACCACCACCCCGCACAATTGATGCTTAGCACTGGCGTGCCCAGGTTTGGGCGACCCAGTTTTGGTTCCTGGGTCCTTTATGGGCTGGGTAGCGAATCGGACAACCTGCCCGGCTACGTTGTCCTCACGGCCAACCGCGGCTCTAGTGGCGGAACTTCAAATTGGACCAACGGTTTCCTGCCGTCCACCTACCAAGGAGTCGTTTTCCGGAGCCAAGGAGAACCGGTATTGAACCTAGACTTACCCGAATCACTTTCGAAGCCACTCCAACAGTCCAACCTGAACGCGATCCGAAAACTCAACGAAATCCAGTTTCAGAATACTCACGACCCAGAAATCCAAAGTCGAATTGCAGCCTATGAACTCGCTTTTCGAATGCAATCGGCTGCGCCAGAAGCCCTGGACCTTTCACAAGAATCTCAACACACACTCGACGCGTATGGGGTCGACCGCCCCGAACCGAAAGACGTCAAGTCAAACATCGGTGGAGGAAAAGATGTCTTTAAGACCTTCGCCAAGAACTGCCTTTACGCTCGCCGATTGGTCGAACGGGGGGTCCGATTTGTAACGCTGATGCATGCCTCCTGGGATCAACATGGAGAATTGGATCAAGCATTAGGCTACAATTCTCGCATGGCCGATCAGCCCATGGCCGCTCTACTTAAAGACCTTAAACAGCGTGGGATGCTGGATGAAACCCTGGTGATTTTTGCAGGAGAATTTGGGCGAACGCCGCTCGCCCAGGGCACCAATGGCAGAGACCATCACCCCCAAGCCTTTAGCGTGTGGTTGGCAGGTGGCGGAATTCGCGGCGGGCAAGTCCTAGGCAAAACCGACGATTTTGGCTGGAGCCCAGTGGAAGACAGTGTTCATGTCAATGATTTCCACGCGACATTACTCCACCTCTTGGGATTGAATCACAAAAAACTGTCCAAACGATTTGGCGGACTTGACCTGCGGTTGACCAACGTCGGTGGCAACGTCGTTTCCAAATTATTGATTTAAAACAACCGGCTCAGCATTAGATTTCGATTTCAAACCCTTTCCGGTTTTGACGTGAAACCAAGGACTGGGCCTGCGGATCTCCGACAACTGTTTGCTTAAGCGGATCCCAAGAAATCTTGCGGCCCAGGCGAGCCGCAATTCCTGCTAGGTGACACGTAGACAAAGCTCGGTGATGGCTTTGAACGTCGGAAACCGGTTCATTACGATCGGATACCGCGGTGAAAAAATTGGTCAGGTGGTCCGTCAAAGGTCGACCTTTGTAAACTTGCACTAGTTCATCTTCACCAATTGGGTTCTGCTTCAAATCCTCAACAGGTTTCCCCGTGAGCCGTCCCCGGTTCACAAAAATCCGCCCCAGGGTTCCTTCAAAAAGAATTCCATTGCCCGTGTCATGCCGAATCACCAACTCCATGCCATCAGCATATTTTGCCAAGATGTTGAATTTTGTCGCAGTGTTATAGCAATCCCGTTCCACCGGGTAACCGTCTTTAAAGGGAACGGGATGCTCAACCATCAGGGGATCGACGGACACCGGACCAGTTGTGGTTTTCCCCATCCCCCAGGTTGCGATATCGACATGGTGAGCCCCCCAATCGGTTAATTTCCCGCCCGAATATTCGTACCACCAACGAAACTCGTAGTGAGAACGCGACCAGCTTTTCACTTCGTTTCTCGCACCCTTCTTATAATGAAAATCGGTCAACGGCGCTGGGCCCACCCATCGGTTCCAATCCAAGTGCCTGGGGGGAGGAGTTTTCGCAAGCTTCGGGCTGGTTGGCGCCCCACCGATGGCACACTGCACCTTCTGGAGCCTGCCCAATCGGCCTGCACGAATCATAGCAATCGCCATCAGCATCTGCCGAGAGCTTCTCTGCTGTGTCCCCACCTGCATTATGCGGCCAGTCTTCTCGGCCACCTCACTGATTTGCATCCCTTCTTCGATCGTGAGTGTCATTGGCTTTTCACAGTACACATCTTTTCCAGCCAGCATTGCCTCCACGGCAATTTTGGCGTGCCAATGGTCAGGCGTGACAACATGAACGATATCGACATCCTCCCGATCAATAATCGCCCGATAATCCGAATAGCCCCTCGGCTCAATTTTCGACCAATCCTTGACCAGACTTTTCGCCCGGCCAACGCGGTCACTGTCAACATCACAGACGGCAACAATATCACTAAACCGGGGAAACTGTTTACCCAGTCCGTGGGGTCCATTGGCGATCGTTGCCCGTTGATCCCAACGACTTCCTGTACCCACCACTGCGACACGGGGCCGATCCCCAGCCGACCGAAACCCATTCGCCCGGGAAGATTTTGTCGTCAGAATACCAAACCCGGCGGTAACCACACCCCCCACAAATTCTCGTCGACTGGCCTTGGATTGCATGTCTGAAGTCCTGAAATGATTTGAACCGAACAATCTCAAATTTACCCTAATTGGCTTCCCTTTGCCAAATGATTTCGCCAACCAGGAAACACTTTAAAATACCAATGGACAAGGCAATCTCGGAGCGTTAACGTTTTTGGGCTGAACCAGGGCAAACTTGTTTAGTCCAACGTTACCCACTCTTGCCCCGCAACCGTTCCAAGCGCCCGGAACACGCGTAATTCAATCCGGTCAGTGATCACTTGTACCGAGCCATCCATCCAGAGAGTATTGACCAGGCCAGCGTGATAGGAACGGACGGTAATTGCAGCGTAACTGGCCCTGGAATCGCTTCGTCCTTCCTGCCAGGAATTGTAGTCAATGTCAAAAACTCGCTGGCCCTGCCGAAAAGGAATAAAACGATTGGGCGTGTAAACCGTGGTAAAGCCGGCGTGATGCACCCGACCATCAGGCCAAACCGTGTGACCCGTGTTCTCCTCCAAAGCCGGCCCCAATTTATATTGCCCTGAAACCCCTTGAAAAAAATCGACCTCCTCGGGAGCCTGCGACCCCGGGTCAACCTCCGCATTGCGAATATAAGAGGTGTAGGCTTTAACCTCGGAAGCACACAACGTGTTACTCAACCCATCCCGGACATCACCTAATCGCGTTGTCCGGTTAATTTGGAATGGCCCATCACCGGAAGCCCCACTCTCCGGGTCATAAATCAACCAGGAACCGTAATTAAATCCATAGTTAATCGGATGAACGTACGGCTTTCCATTTTTAAACCTGGGGTCCGCATTTGGCTCAGAGGGGCCGAGATAGGTATTAATCCGAGTGGCCGGAATTCCGGATTCAACCTGCTGGTGCCAATCCACCGACAAGTCAATTTT
>JAZABE010000467.1:0-2096 GCA_036137535.1 Planctomycetota bacterium
AATTTTGAAGGCAGTTTTTTTTGGCCTTCGGGTTCCAGTAAAAGAATTCGATTCGCGAGTTCCAGTGATTCCCAAGCCATCGCTTGGTGGTTATCGGAAACCGGTTGAGTCGATGTTGTAGGAAAGATTCCGTGTAAATCGGTCCCGGACAGGCAGACGAAAATCGGTCGCCGAGGGTGAAGGTTTTTGAAATGCTTGATTGCATCGTTGGAATGAATGGCGTGGATCGCAAAAAGACAGTCGAGTTGACTAGTGTGGGCGAGTTCGTTGCCTACGGAAACGTTGTGGGAAAGTTCTGTGAGAAGGGATTGCCATCTCAACGCGGTAATCTCGTTTCCTCGATGGGAGCCGATAGGGACGGAATGAAGGATTTGTATATTCACGACGGAAACGAATGACAATCAGTGTTGGGGTGAAGTTTCGTTGGGTTGTTTGCGGTCCGGAGTCGAGATTATAACTCAAATGATTGAATGGTTTGGGAGATGGAGTGGGTTGCGCCCGGTTCTATGGTTCGGGTATCCTCGAAGGCGTTGGCGGTTTCGATGCAAATCATGGTTTGGTAGCCCTGGTCGGGAAAATCTGGCATTACGGTGGACTTGTGTTTCCAGGGGTTCCATATCACCGTTGAATGGCTCCCTTGACTCTGGATGTCCAGTTTTTGACGGTTCCCGGTGTCTTTGATTTGGATAGCCCGAGGCTGAGTCTGAAGGTAGATGCGATCGGTTTCCTGGTTGAATTTCAAGGCACCACGCTGGTTTTTTTTTAGCCCATCGAGTTGGTCGAGGTAATCTAAGCCTTCCAGCCCGGTAACAATAACCTCGTTGATTTGACTGATTGAAAAATAGGTATGCAAGGCACAGCCAATTTCATTTAAAGAGTGTTCTCCGGTGTTGGTTACGCTGAATTCAACACTGAGCGTTGGCCCCACCGAAATTCGGTAACGGGCATCGAATTCTCCTGGGAGCCAGCGTTGAGTCGCAGGCGTACTGGTGAATCCCAGAAAGATCTCGGTTCCATTGTCGGTTTCCAAGACCGCCCGCAGGGACCACTGGTGGGTGCGGGCAAATCCGTGTTGAGGGAACGCTGGATTACCGGAAGCATGCTGGTTGAACCAGGGCCAACAGATCGGTAGGCCACCTCGAATCGGATGATTGAGAGCATACACTGCCTGATGGCTTAACCAAAGCAGCGGTAGTGAATGGTGCTTTTGATAACGGGTTAAGTGAGCACCTTGCAAATAAAATTCAGCCTGGGCCCATTGGTTATGAACCTGGCACCGAGTTAAGCCGCCCTCTCCTTTGTCAAAGGTAAGGGATGGTTCGGGAAACCGTTGGTTGAGTTCGGTGGGATCGGGTTGCATGGTGTCCGGTTATTTCGATACAGGCTGGGTTCCATTAAACTGGGATTGTCGTAGAAATGAAATCCGCCTTTCCTGGGTTTGTGTCAAGATGGAACCAATTGCCTATTCTTCACTGTTTCGATGGTCGCTGCTGGTGTTTTTTGGGATGGCAGGTATCGGCAGGCTTCCTGCCGACCAACCGAATATTGTGGTAATCTTGGCTGATGATTTGGGTTACGGCGATGTGCAATGTTACAACCGCGAATCGAAAGTTCCCACACCCAATCTCAATCTTTTGGCAAAACAGGGAATTCGGTTTACCGACGCCCACAGTCCTTCGACGGTTTGCACTCCCACTCGGTACAGTTTGCTCACCGGGCGGATGGCCTTTCGCACCGGGATGCGGGGTGTGTTCACCGGCGTGGGAGGCCCCTGCATGATTGAAAAACAAAGGTTGACGCTGGGAGGGATGCTCCAGCAGCAAGGTTACCACACGGCCTGCTTTGGAAAATGGCACGTGGGCATGACTTTCTTTGATCACCAAGGAAAGGCTATTAATCAAAACGGTTTGGCGGCAGTCAAGCGGGTCGATTACTCACGTCGCATCCCCGATTCCCCCATCCACCGGGGCTTCGACCATTTCTTTGGAACCGTTTCCTGTCCAACGACGGATTGGCTCTATGCTTACGTAGACGGGGATATTATTCCCGATCCCCCGACTCAGATCGTAGATCGCAGTCCTTTGCCCAAGCACCCC
>JAZABE010000468.1:0-5995 GCA_036137535.1 Planctomycetota bacterium
CAAACTGAAATGGAAGCATGTCACCGAGGCCGAAATCGCCTCGAGTGCTAATTTCTACAAGGACAACGTTCTTTTTGGCTCCCAGGATGCGACTCTCTATTGTCTCAATAGAAAAACAGGAAAACAGGTTTGGAGCTATCAAGTGGAAGACCAAATTCGATGCTCGCCCACCGTCGTGCAAGGACGATGTTTTGTGGCCGGCTGCGACGCCCGCTTCCATATTGTGGACCTCGATAAAGGGGCAGGCTTGACCGCGGTGGATATCGATGGTCCCACGATGGTCACTCCGGCGGTTGTTGGAGACTCAGCCTATTTTGGTACCGAGCAAGGCACTGTCTTTTCCATTAATTGGAAAAAAGCTGAGAAGAACTGGGATACCAGGATTGATGAACGCGGGAACTCCATTCGAAGTTCACCAGCGATCACCGAGATTCAGAAACAGAAGGCAATGATCTTTGGAACCCGCAGCAAAAACGTCTATGCCGTGAATCTTCAAAAAGGGAACCGGCTCTGGGAATACAGGACCAAGTCAATGGTCGATTCCTCGCCAGCGATTGCTGGCGATCGAGTTTTTTTTGGAACTGACCGGGGAAGTTTAATCGCCCTGAACACCGAAACGGGCAAGCTCGTCTGGGAAACCGATCTGGGAGGCAGCATCACCGCCTCACCGGCGGTCGCCCACGGAAAGCTGGTGATATCCAATGACCGAGGAAGCGTTTTTTGCTTTGGGAAAAAAAAGTGACTTCGCCTACAATAGCGTGTCACGTGATTTATCGGGAACTGAAACCGGATGGCAGAAGAAACAGGTAAAACCGAAGTTGGTAGTTACTTTATTTCAAACTACCCCCCATTCTCGCAGTGGAAAAAAGAGAACCTGCACGAAGTTCAAGCTGCGCTGACAGCAGCCCCCCGAAATGTTCCCCTGGGGCTCTATTTACACATTCCGTTTTGTCGCAAGCGGTGCAAGTTTTGTTACTTCAAGGTTTTTACAGACAACAAGGCGGCGGATATTGAACGTTATGTCACTGCCTTGTGCCAGGAAATTGAACTGGTAAGCCAGCAACCGGCAATGGGCGATCGTCCTTTTCGATTTGTGTATTTTGGAGGCGGCACTCCCTCTTATCTTAGTTCACGCCAATTAACTTCACTCGTCGATCGCCTCAGGCAGAACATCAGCTGGGAACAGGCCGAAGAGGTGACCTTTGAATGCGAACCGGGAACACTGCAACAAACCAAGGTCAATACACTTCGTGAGCTTGGTGTGACTCGGCTGAGTCTTGGCGTCGAAAACTTTACTGACAAAATTTTGAACGAAAATGGTAGAGCCCATTTATCGAAAGAAATTTACCGGGCCTGGGAGTGGATTCAAGCCGCCGAATTCCCAAACGTTAATATCGATTTGATTTCCGGAATGGTTGGGGAAACCTGGGACAACTGGAAATACAACATCCAGAAGGCAATTGAGCTTTCACCGGATAGTATTACGATTTACCAAATGGAACTTCCATTCAACACGGTCTATTCCAAAGACATTCTCGGTAACAAAATTGAAACACCTGTCGCGGATTGGGGATTAAAGCGCGAATGGGTCAATTACGCCTTCGACGAGTTGATTTCTGCAGGCTACCACGTCAGTAGCGCCTACACGGTCGTCAAGGATCCGCAAAAAGTTAATTTCAGCTACCGTGACAACCTGTGGCAAGGGAGTGATCTGCTGGCAACCGGGATTGCCAGTTTTGGACATATTTCCGGCGTCCATTATCAAAACAAAGCAGCGATGGAAGACTATCTCGCTGATTTAACGGATCAAAAAAAACTCCCCCTGGGACGCGCCTACACGCCGACCCCGGTTCAGTCTTTGATCCGAGAAATGATCCTGCAAATGAAAAAAGGCTATCTGGATGTCCATTACTTCAATTCCAAATTTAACACGAATATCATCGACGATTTCGAAGAAACTTGGCGGATGCACCAGCAGGAAGAATTCCTCGTTTTCGATAACGACCGCGTTACCTTAACACGCAAAGGACTATTGCGTGTGGATGGGTTACTCCCTCCATTTTTTGAAGAGCAGTTTCAAGGTGTCCGTTACACTTAAGGTTTACATCCCTTGAACAGGATCGACATGCCAAGTATCTCAGCCGTTTCTTAACTTGTTATTTTGTGTTTATGTCAGGCTCAAAAAACAACGAAATATTCATGATGGGGGAATTTGAGGCCCATTTCCCTATAGACCGTCTCTACGCCCGAAATCACATGTGGGCACGAGCCGGCGATGTTGGCTACCAATTTGGATTCAGCGCCTATGCGGTGCGACTTTTGCAAGATGTCTACTTTCTGGACTGGGAACTGGAGCCGCCGCTTGAGATTGTGGCCAAACAGGAAATGGGTTGCATTGAAAGCAAAAAAGCGGAAAGTTCCATCTATGCGCCTGCCAGCGGAACACTTGTCGAATTCAACCAGGAATTGATGAAGGATCCTTCGGCCATCAATGTCGACAAGTACGAAAAAGGTTGGCTTTTTCGCCTGAATGTTTCGAACCCTGATTTTTTGACCGCAAAAGAGTATACTGACTATCTGGATTGTGTTTGGCAGGAGGCGCAGAAGACGATTAAAGGGCAAATGAACCAGTAATGTCCAAGAAAATTTCTGTCATTGTTTCACAGGGTCAAAGTCGAAATCCTGCCAAAAGAAATCTTGAAGAATCGATCGTCACATCATTAATGATGGAATCAGAAATTGAGGTCACGGTTGTGCCTCATCTCTATGATTTAAAGGCCGATGGAACTGGGATGTTGGCCTTGAAAAGCATCCCCGGAAACATGGTGGTCTTGAGCTGGTTATTCGAGCGGGCAGCGCGCTGGGTTCTGGACAGAAATGGAATCCACGGGCATGCCGGGGTGGTCGAACTCGAAAACGATTCCGATGACGATGAACCCGATGGCGATGAACCAGGGGAAATGGTCGTCGAGGAAAAAGAACGGGTCATCGATAGCCGGCCCATTCCTAACCGTCACATTTATTGTCTCGATTTCCGGGTCAGTGAAACCACCACCGATTTCATCCAGGAAATCAAGCGAATCCAAACTGAAAGATCCGTTAAAGTCGTTCCGATCGGTTTGGGCAGCAAACCCGCTGATCCTCCCCAGATCGATCGATTTGAGCAACCCACCAACACGACTTCATTAGCCAAGGACGGCACGGGACTTGAAAACAACCTTCCAGTCACCAAAGACGCCCAAGCCATTCTGAACCGGATTGAAGAGACGTCTTCAAGACGTTGGTACCCTGTCATTGATTACAGTCGATGCACCAACTGCATGGAATGCATCGATTTTTGTCTGTTCGGGGTCTATGGCGTAGACCGCGCTGATGCGATTTTGGTGGAACAGCCAGACAATTGCCGTAAAGGATGCCCAGCCTGCTCGAGGGTCTGTCCCGAAAACGCGATTATTTTTCCCCAGCACAAAACGCCTGCCATTGCCGGTTCCAACGACGTCAATGGAAGCCTGAAAATCGACCTTTCTAAATTATTCGGAGCACCCGAAGCCGGAAAATCGGCAGAAGAAATTGCCGCCATCGAGCGAGATGAACAATTGTTAGCGGCTGGAAGAGATGCCGTTGGCAGGGATGCCGTCGAGAAGCCTCGACCCAAACTTTCACCAGTACAAGAACCCAAAGACGAACTGTATGCTTTGGTTGATGAATTGGATGAACTGGATCTTTAACTGAAAAACATTGCCCCTCAAAGTTGCCCATGTCCCCGGACGACAACAACCAGGAAGATTCGCTTGAGGAATTGAAGACCCCAAGTTCGAATCCCTACGCTCAGTATGCCGGTACTCAACCTCAAGCCACTGGAGTTCCCAGTGAGCCGCAAACCTACTTCTCACCCGGTAGCCCCGGGGAGGAACCGATCGGGTCTCCTCCAGTGTCATTGGCAGACACCGCTGATCTGCCGCCACCGGCAATGACTGCCACCGGAATCTTGGTAAATTCAATCTGCTTTATCATGGTTTTCGGGCTGGTTTCACTGATTTTATACTGGCAAAATTTTCAACAGGACGCCCAAGCCACTCCCAGCCCGCAGGGTGAGTTAGTGCAGCTTATTGTTCAGGGCAAAGTCTCTCTTGGTCTCAAAGTACTCCTGGAAAAAAACCCAGAACTGGAAAATCCACCGGACGAGGAGATGTTTCCTTTTGGTAACTTCGGTTCCGTCCGAATTCGGCAGGCAGGGTCCGTCATGGTAGCCGAACTTGTGTCTGCGGATGAGGCTCTGGCGCGACTTGAAAAACTCGAGGACCAAGCAATTTCAACCGGTTACCAATTCAACGAGTCGCAAAAACAAATTACCCGGTTGTTGCGACAAGTTTTTCACGGAGAATCTACGGATTTAACGGAGAGCGAACGGGAATTATTGTCCCGTGAACTTTTATGGTTTGCCCAATTGGCTTTAAACCCTGAAACCCAAGAAAAAGGTGACCCGAAAGAGGATCGATCCCAAATCTTAAGCGATGCAGAATCCGTTTTTTTCTGCGTAATCGGCACGGGACTGGGGGCTTTTGCAGGATTAGTCGTTGGATTTTTCGGGCTGATCATTCTGTGGATCATGTACTGCAAAAAAACACTGAAGGTGAAAACCTCAGCAGTTTCTCAGGAACCGACGATCTACCTGGAGTCATTTACCGTTTGGATTTTTTCGTTTATGTTTTTCAGCTTGCTGCTCGGCTTGGTGGCTCCTGAACTGAACCCGCTGATCAGAAATCTGTTGGTTTTTTTAATGTCATTCTGCGGCGGGATGTGCTGGCCAATATTCCGCGGAAAATCCGGGAAAACACTCTTCAAAGACATCGGTTTTTGTGGTCACCCTCTGGTCGAAATCTTGATGGCGTTGTGGTGTTATGTTTGCTCGCTCCCTCTGATGCTTGTCGGTTTTTTCGTGACCTTCATTTTGATTCTGGATGCCCCTCCCAGTCCCCAGAATGACCTGGTGGCGACCGGGGCCCACCACCCCCTCATGGAATGGATCATGAACGGTGATCTCGGGACCATTATTTTGGTCTACTTCGCTGCCTGTATTGCAGCACCGATCGTAGAAGAAACTTTTTTTCGCGGTTTTTTTTATCGAGCGCTGAAAGACAGCAGCCACAGGCTGGGGTCTTTCCTGAGCATGCTATTCGCCGCATTGGTCAACGGGCTGGTATTTGCGGCAATCCATCCTCAGGGAATTTTCTTTATTCCGGTTCTCTGTTCCCTGGGCATGGCCTTCTCGTTTGTCCGGGAATGGCGGGGTTCGGTTTGGACACCGATGGCCATGCACGCGATCCACAACGGACTCCTGACGACTGTGCTTGTCTTTGCGATAACTCCTTAATTCCTGGAATCAGCCGATCGACAGCTTCGGATCAGGCCAATTCACGCTCGTCAACGGCCTGAGCAAACAAACCCGGCCAATCCAACAGTTGGACCCATTTCAGGAAGCACACTGAAACAACTGTCCAGGGCGTAACGTTTACGCTGTCAATGGTCCAAAGGTTTTTCAGTTCGATCGACCACAAACCGGTTTTCTCCACACCCGTAAGTCGCACATTGACCATTGTATTCCCAGCAATCTTTGCAGTGAGGAGTGCGGCACCGGATACACACGACCTGATCAAACTGGATAATTTCACCGCAGATCTGGCACTTGGGTGGCTTTGATGTTGCTCCTGGGGCGTCATCAACAAAATCGATGCCTACCATTTGGGTCAACATTACCTGCTCAAAAAGCTCTAGGCCTAATTCGACAAAATCCTCGAGTTTTTGCTGTTCCCAGAGATAGCTTTGTTTATTGACCTGCAGCAAACCATCATGAAGACAAACCCAAACCTCCTTCGGAAAAATAAATGAAGAAAGCTTCAACATTTGTCCCCGAACTCCTTCGGACAGAAACTTTTTTGCCTCTACCTGATCATTCGCAGAGACCTGAAACCGTTCATCGAACGATTGGCAGTTT